>JBAZGL010000007.1:0-16837 GCA_041652855.1 Candidatus Izemoplasmatales bacterium | reverse complement strand
TCCGCAATACATCGGAAATCGTCTTACCCTTGTATTTCACTTGAAGTGTTTCTTGATTATAACGCTTTCCGTGGCATTCTTCGCATTCCACGTAAATATCCGGCATGAAATGCATTTCAATCTTGATCAGACCGTCGCCGGCGCACTGTTCGCACCTGCCGCCTTTGACGTTGAAAGAAAACCGACCTTTATCATACCCTCGGATTTTTGCTTCCTTGGTTTTGCTGAAGAGATCGCGTATTTCATCGAAAACACCGGTATATGTCGCGGGATTGCTACGGGGCGTTCGTCCGATGGCGGACTGGTCGATATCAATGATTTTGTCGAAGTTTTCATAACCCTCGATCCGATCACATAATCCGGCAGACTCGCTGCGGTGTGTAATCAGATTGACCAATCCTTTGAACAAAATCTCGTTGACGAGCGATGACTTACCCGAACCCGACACGCCAGTCACCACATTGAAACACCCGATGGGGAATGCCACATCGATACCTTTCAAGTTATTTTCACGTGCGCCGATGACTTTGAGATAGCCCCGATCGTGAGATCTTCTTACCGTCGGAATCTGAATAGCCATGGTGCCCGAAAGATACTTTCCGGTGATGGACTCAGGGCAATGGATGATGTCCTTCGGCGACCCTGCAAAAACTACTTCTCCCCCGTGTTCGCCCGCGCCCGGACCGATATCGACGACAAAATCGCAATGAGAGATGGTTTCCATATCGTGTTCAACGACGATCATCGTGTTCCCGAGATCGCGCATCCCCATCAATGTCTCGATTAGGCGTATGTTGTCGCGTTGATGCAATCCGATCGAAGGTTCGTCCAACACGTAGAGGACGCCGGTCAACCTGGAACCGATTTGCGTTGCGAGACGAATCCGTTGCGCTTCGCCACCGGACAAAGTGCTCGTTGAGCGGCCAAGCGAAAGATAATCAAGACCGACATTGATGAGAAAATGAATGCGTTCCTTGATCTCTTTCAGAATCGTCCGCGCGATTTCATATTCCTTGTCTTGAAGTGATAATTCCTCGAGAAAACGTTGGAGTTTCAACACGCTCATCGACGTCATCTCATGGATGTTGATGCCTCCGACACGCACTGACAATGCCGCTTCGCTTAACTTCTTTCCCCCGCATTTTTCACAAGGAATATCATTCATCATCGTTTCGATCCAATCACGGATCATTCTCGATGTGGTTTCCAGATAACGTCGTTCCATGCTCCGGATGATCCCCTCAAACGGTTTTCGCATGCGATGGACCTGATTGCTTGAACGCGACTGTAACTTATAGTCGATCAACTCATCCGTGCCATAAAGAATCAAGTTTTTCTCCGATTCCTTGAGATCTTGAAACGGCGTGTTAATGTCGATATTATGCGCTTTACATGTTTGAATCACTTGTTGCAGATAGATGGATTCCGTATTCGCGTATTTGTCAAAAACACCTTCTGATATGGTTAACTCCGGTTCAGGTATCAATCGGTTCGGATCGATTTTGCGCTTGAACCCCAAGCCCGAGCATGCATCACAAGCCCCATAAGGTGAGTTGAATGAAAACAGTCTTGGCTCAAGGCTGCTGATGGTGAATCCGCAAATCGGACAACTAAAGCGCTCACTGAACAAGATCTCTTCATCTTCGAGCAAGACCTTGACGAGTCCATCCGCCCGCCTCGCTGCGGTTTCAAGCGAATCATAGAGCCGGCTGCGGACATCATCTTTGACGACGATGCGATCGATGACGACATCAATATCCGAACGCTTATTCTTATCAAGTATGATATCTTGATCGAGTTCGATATATTCTTGATTGATGCGAACCCGCGTGTATCCTTCTTTACGCAGATCATCGATCGTTTTCTCATGCATCCCTTTTTTGCCGCGCACGACAGGAGACAAAATCACGGCCCTTTTGCCGTGATGTTCCAAGATACGATTGGTCATCTCCTGGATGGTCTGCGCTGATATCTCAATATCATGATGCGGACAATAGGGTCTACCGACCCGCGCGTAGAGCAAGCGGATATAGTCATAGATTTCCGTAATCGTCCCCACGGTCGACCTGGGGTTGTGCGACGTCGTTTTCTGGTCAATCGAAATGGCCGGAGAAAGTCCTTCAATGGAATCGACATCCGGTTTCTCCATGTTCCCCAAAAACTGACGGGCATAGGTGCTCAAAGATTCGACATATCTTCTTCGCCCTTCCTCATAAATCGTATCAAATGCCAAACTGGTCTTTCCGGATCCGGAAAGACCTGTCATGACGATCAATTTATTTTTGGGTAGCGTCAGAGAAATGGATTTGAGGTTGTTTTCCCGCGCTCCTTTGATGATAATTTGGTCCATTGAGCCTTCCTTCGGATCTATAAAGATCCCCCTTCGTTTCTATCTGATGTCGATTGATTATTCAGCAATGCCGAGAACTCCTCTTCATTGATGATTGGAATCCCCAGGGCTTGACCTTTTTCCAGTTTGGAGCCCGCTTCGCTTCCCGCAATGATCAAATCGGTTTTTTTCGATACGGAGCCAACGACGTTTCCGCCAAGGGCTTCGATTCTTTCCTTGGCTTCGCTGCGCGAAAAGCGTTCGAGCGTCCCGGTTAACACGATTGTCTTATTAGAAAACGCATGATCATGCACGCGTTTCGTCGCGCGCATCGCGACATTCAATCCCAACTCCTGCAGTTCGTCAAGCAATGCCACGTTTTTGGCATCCTTGAAATATGTGGTCAAACTCGTTGCGATGGCTTCTCCCACGTCGGGAATCATCCTGAGCGCATCGATATCCGCGTTCATCAAACTCTGCAAATCCGAATAATATTGACACACGACTTTGGCGATTTTTGCGCCGACATGACGAATGCCGAGACCGAAAAGCAACTTATCCAAAGAGTTGGCTTTGCTCGCTTCAATCGCATCAAGCAATTTATCCATGCTTTTAACCCCAAAGCCTTCGATTTCGACGATGTCCGCGTAATGGCGCTTGAGCTGAAAAATGTCCGAGATGGAGCTAACATACCCACGATTAAATAATTCTGTGAGTATCCTTTCTCCGAGACCTTCGATATTGTATGCATCCCGTGATGCAAAATGGATCAATCCCTCAAGATGTTTGCCCTCACAATCAGGATTCAGACAGTAATAGTCCGCTTCTCCCATTTTGCGCGTCAGAGGCATTTGACACTGAGGACAAGTCGTGATCATCGCAAAAGGAATCTCGTTTCCCGTGCGTTTCTCAGGAAGCGCTTTGATCACTTCAGGAATGATTTCTCCCGCTTTGCGGACGAGCACAACATCTTTGATATGGATATCGCGTTCCATGCAAAAATCTTCATTATGTAACGTTGCGCGCGATACCAAGGACCCTGAAATCATGACCGGGCGGAGTTCCGCCACGGGTTTGACAACGCCTGTTCGACCGATTTGAAAGGAAATGTCTTCCAAAACCGTTTCGACCTCAAGCGCTGGGAACTTATAGGCAATCGCCCATTTGGGGTATTTCGCAGTATATCCGATATGGTCATACAAATGATATTCGTTCACTTTGATGACGATACCATCTATTTCATAAGGCAGCTGCTCGCGCTTTGTTTCGATGTCCTCAATCACCCGAATCGCTTCATCGATGGTGGCCACACGTTGGGTCAAAGGATTGACATGAAAGCCCCATTCTCGAAGCAACATCAGCGATGCATAATGGTCGCTTGCCAAATTGCGATCCATCAGATAGTACATAAATACATCCAAATTCCGCTTCTTGACGAGTTTCGGATCGAGCTGCCTGATACTGCCGCTTGCGGCATTGCGCGGATTGCGAAACAATGCTTCTCCTTGACTTTCCTTCTCTTGATTCAACTTCATGAAAGCATCCTTGCTCATAAAGATTTCGCCGCGGACCTCCACCTCTCCCTTGTAGGGAATTGTCAAAGGAACGGAACGGATGGTCTTGATGTTTTCGGTGATATCTTCTCCCATCACACCGTCTCCGCGCGTTGCGCCGGATTGAAGATAGCCATTAGCATATCTCAGGGATACGGATAGTCCGTCGATTTTGAGTTCGACGGTGTATGAGTATTCTCTCACCTCTTGAGCGACTTTTTGATCGAAATCGCGAAGATCACCCTCGGAAAAAGCATTCGCCAAAGAAAGCATCGGCGTCGGATGAATGATTTTCACAAACCGTTCAAGAACTGCCCCGCCCACTCTCTGTGTCGGCGAATCCGGAGTTTGGTACTCTGGATGCAAGTGTTCCAGGTACTGTAATTCCTGCATCAGTTGATCATATTCCTGATCACTGACGGATGGATTATCCAACCCATAATATTCATAGTTATATCGTGCCAATAACGTTTTGATGGCTTCAATGCGTTCTTTGACATCCATTCCCTTATCTCTCCTTAGAAATGCTGGGGTGATCTTTCATCAATATCTTGATCCCATGGGGAGCTGAAAACGCAATAGTCGCCCGGTTGTCTTCAATATTGACGACGACGCCCAAACCAAATGCGCTATGCCGGATGCGATCACCGATCGTTAATCCCAGCTCCACCCGTTCGTATTCGGGGATCACATGGGTTGTAGAAGTGGGTGTCGTACGATTTGACGGTCGTTCAATAAGTGGTGCTTTCGGCTTGGCAAGTCCGGAGCGTTCGAGGCATTCCTCATCGATTTCCGACAGAAACTGTGAATCGCCGTTTTCTGCATAATGACCATATATGAACCGTTGTCTGGCGCTCGTCAAAATCGCATACTCCTTTGCGCGCGTCAAAGCGACATAGAAGAGCCGCCGTTCTTCTTCGACATCCAAGCGCTCGAACAAGCTTTGACTCGAAGGAAAAAGTGTTTGTTCGAGACAGGCGATGAAGACGATTTTGAACTCCGTCCCTTTCGCCGAATGTGCCGTCATCAGACTGACATACTCGTTATCTTCCAAGAGGGCCTCGGTATCTTCACGGAGTGCGATGTCTGTCAAAATCTCAATCAGCTTCTCATAATTGGTGATTCCTGTTTCATATCCTTTGATTTTCTCCAAAAGAACCGTTTTAAACTCGCGAAGATTGTCGATCCGGCGTTCGGCTTCAATTTTTCTTTCGCTGGTCAAGTCTTCGCTTTCCAACATCTTGAGATAACCGCTCGCCTCAAGGAGACGATCATATGTCTGCAATAAATTACATTCTTCCAAACCGGCCTGGATCTGTGTCAATGATCGTTTCAACGCTCTCAAGCGCTCCAAGCCTTGGAGATTGACGCCATTCACTTCATCGTCCAAAGCATCCATCAATTTGAGATGATGGTCTTTGGCATATGCGCGCAAATGTTCAAAAGAGGTATCGCCGAATCCGCGTTTTGGCTCGTTGTATATTCTGGTAAACGCGTAATCATCACCCTTATCGACCAATAGTCTGAGATAGGCGATTACATCCTTGATCTCCTTGCGTTTGTAAAACGATAGATTGCCGATGACTTTGTGAGGCACATTGTATTTCAGAAGCAGGTCTTCGAATCTGCGACTCATCGCGTTGTTTCGATACAGAACGGCCATGTCGCGGTAATCATAACCTTGCTTATGGAATGTCTTGATCTTATTATAGATGTAATAGGCTTCTTCTTCGTCCGTTTGTGCCCGAAAATGAATCACTTTTTCCCCGGAACCCAACTCGCTGAACAAGTCCTTGGGAATGCGATTGCGGTTATGCCGAATCAATGAATTCGCTGCGTCGAGGATGCGGGTGCGTGAACGATAGTTCTGGTTCAGAATCACGCGATGATGACCGGGAAAATCTTTCATGAACTTGCGGATATTATCGATATTCGAACCGCGAAACGCATAAATGCTTTGATCTTCGTCGCCTACAATGAAGATATTCTGATGATCCTTGGCAAGCGTATGGATCAACTCATATTGAATATCGTTGGTGTCTTGAAACTCGTCGACGAGAATATATCGAAACCACTCTTGATATTTTTTCAACACCAACGGGTATTCCCGGAAAAGCTTGAGTGGCAGAACCAGTAAATCCTGAAAATCCACGAGATCGTTGGTTTTGAGAAATGCACAGTAGTCGGGATAGATGATATCAAAGACATCCCGGATCGGGTGTGGCAGGAATTTCGGGGTGTCGGGATCAGCTTTCGTCTTTTCGATGATCGCCGCAAGAGCTCGGGAAGAGTATTGTTTGACATCTATGTTTCGCTGTTTCAAAAGATTCTTCACAACGATTTCCGAATCGACATCATCGATGATTTGAAAGTTGGGGTTGTATTCGAGCAAACCGATATCGTAACGTAGGATTTTCGCACCCAAAGCATGGAATGTGGATATCCAGATGCCCTTCAGCGGAAGCTGGATCAATTGAAAAATCCGGGACCGCATTTCTTCGGCTGCCCGGTTGGTGAAAGTGATCGCAAGTATGTTTTGTGGCGGAATTCCCGCGGCTTCGATGAGATAGGCAATCCGGTTCGTCAGTACTCGCGTCTTTCCTGACCCCGCTCCGGCAACCGCCATGATGGGCCCGGAAACCTTTGTCACCGCTTCGATTTGTTCGGAATTGAGTTGCTCAAAGATGACATCAGACATGTAGATCACCCTATGAATATTATACCATATTTCGACAATGAAAACGCGAAAATCCCGAAAAAAAACCGGTCAAATAGACCGGTCATTTATTTGTTTTCGCGATTGATACGGATATCCACAATCAAGCGGATCAAGCGAATCACAAAGAACACGGTGCAAGATGCGAAAACCAGGACAAACAGAATCAGAAACGCCAATGAAGTCCAAAATTCTGATGTCGATGGTTGGGGTCCTTCCGAACTCGTCAGAATAATGATTTGCGTCACGAATCCGAACACTCCGAGAAACGCAAGCAAGCCCAACCAAGCTAAATTGATGATTTTGATTTTCATGACCCTTTCCCCGCCTTCAACTCGACGATTCGGTTGAATATGAGATGATGATCTAAGGTGTCATAGTCCACCGCAAAATAGCCATTGCGCACGAACTGGAATCTTTCGCCAATCGATGCGTGCTCCAGTGCGGGCTCGACATATCCCTGAGCGACATTCCAAGAATGCGGGTTCACACGTTCAATCAACGGAAGTTCCTCGTTGCCCTCCAGTAGAAGCGGCTCAAAAAGATTGAATGTCGCCGGGACGGCAGTGGTCGCTTCGACAAAGTGGATCGTTCCGTTGGGCTTGCGCGCATTGAATCCCGATCCCGACCGGGTATTCACATCGTAAGTGCAAAAAATTTCTTGAATTTGACCGGAGGCGTCATATGCGACATCATGACAATGGATGAAATAGGCGTGCATGAGCCTGACTTCCAACCCCACCGAAAGACGCTTCCAATGTTTGTCGGGCTTCTCGGGCGAAAAGTCAGCCCGTTCAATCAACAGGTTTCTGCCGAAAGGAAGCGTTCGATCGCCCAAAGCTTCGTTGTCCTGATTGTTCGCGACGTTCATGGTTTCCAATTCGCCTTCCGGATAATTCGTGATCGTCACCTTCAATGGATCGATAATGGCATGAACGCGTTTCGTCGCTTGAATCAAGTCGTTTCTCAAAGCGTTTTCCAACATGTCGATGGACGCCGTGGAATTGATCCGTGATAGTCCGGTTCCCAAGACAAAGTCCTTGATGGCCTCGGGTGTATACCCTCTTCTCCTGAATCCCGCAAGTGTCGGCATTCTCGGATCATCATATCCTTTGACAACGTGGCTGTCGACGAGTTGCTTGAGATAGCGTTTCGACATGATCGTCTGTGGAATGTTGAGGCGTCCGAATTCATATTGATGCGGAATATGCGGTGTTTCACAATGTTCGATGAACCAATCATAGAGCACGCGATGGTCCACGTATTCGAGTGAACACAAAGAATGGGTGACGCCTTCAATGGCGTCTTGAAGCGGATGGGCAAAATCATACATCGGATAGATGCACCAGCGGTCGCCGGTGTTGTGATGTATGATATGGATAATCCGATAAATAACGGGATCGCGCATATTGATGTTGGGGCTGGCCATATCGATTTTCGCTCGCAACGTCTTTGAACCATCTGGGAATTTTCCCGACTTCATCGCTTCAAACAACGCAAGATTCTCATCGATTGAACGATTGCGATAGGGCGATTCTTTACCCGGCTCCGTTAAGGTCCCGCGATATTGGCTGACTTCAGCCTGGCTCAGGTCGCAGACATATGCCAAACCTTTTTTGATGAGTTTCACGGCATAACGATATGTCTCCTCGAAATAATCAGAGCCGAAATAGATGGCTTCGGGATGATACCCCAACCAAGCGATATCTTCCTTGATGGCTTCCACAAAAGAAGCATCTTCCTTGACCGGATTGGTATCGTCGAAACGCAAATTGGTTTTTCCGTCAAAGATCTTCGCAAGTTCAAAATTCGTGATAATCGCCCGCGCGTGACCGATGTGCAAATAAGCGTTCGGCTCAGGCGGAAAACGCGTAATGATCCCTTCGACTTTTCCGGATGCGAGATCTTCCTCCATAATGGTTTTGATGAAATTCGATTCTATTGCCATGTGGGGTCCCCTTTCTCGATGAGATCGAGTCGCGATGCGCCATTTAACATATAGTCATCGGCTTGTTTGGTTTTTTGATACTTGAAATAACCCGCCGAAGCGATCATCGCCGCATTATCGGTACAATAACGAATATGTGGAAAATAGACGGGAATATCGGTGATCGTGGAACGCATTTTCTCGCGTAATCCTTTGTTGGCGGCAACTCCGCCGGCGACAATGATTTGCTTCACTTGGTGTATCTGTGCGGCTTTTAGGGTCTTCGACACAAGTACATCCGTCACGGCATCTTGGAAACTGCGACAGAAATCAGGAACATGGATGGTTTGACCGCGCTGCATATGATTGTGATACGAATTGATCACGTGGGATTTCAAGCCGGAAAAACTGAAGTTGTCATCCGGTGAATCCAACATGGGCCGGGGAAAATGATAGGTGTCCATACCTGTTTGCGCCAAGGCGTCGATACGGGGTCCTCCGGGATAGGGAAGTCCGAGGATTCTGGCAATCTTGTCATATGCCTCGCCGACCGCGTCGTCTTGGGTTTCTCCTAGTTTTTGGAACTCGAAATGACCGTGCATCAAGATCAGTTCGGTATGCCCTCCGGAAACGACGAGCGCGAGAAGCGGGAACTCCATTTCGTTCTCCAGTTGATTGGCATAGATATGTCCGGCAATATGTTGGATGCCCAACATCGGGATGTGATAATTCAGGCTGATGACTTTCGCGGCGTTCACGCCGATCAAAAGCGAGCCGATTAGTCCCGGGCCGGCCGTCACGGCGATCAAATCGATATCGCGATAACTGATTCCTGCCTTTGTGATTGCCTGATCAAAGACCAATGTGATTCCCTTGACATGTTCGCGCGATGCGATTTCGGGTACCACACCGCCGTAGAGCTGATGAATGTCGATTTGGCTCAATACTTCATTAGCCAACACTTTACGTCCGTTTTCGACCAAGCTGACGCTTGTCTCATCACAACTTGTTTCAATTCCCATGACTATCATGGCGATATACCTTCATTTCTCCGAAGCATGACGTATGCGTCTTCTCCGTCGGGATAATAGTTTTTTCTGGAGGACACGATTTGAAATGCGTAACGCGAATACAATGTCTGTGCCTTGATGTTGGACTTCCTCACCTCGAGTGTGATGTCCGTCACTTGAAAAGCCTCAAGGAAACCCAAAGCAAATTCCAATAGCATTTTCCCATGACCTTGACGCTGTCTCATCGGAATGATGTAGAAGTTCATGATCTGCGCATACGGCACATCGATCCACAGACCGATGTGACCGATGAATGTTCCTTCCAGATCCTCAAGCACAAAATAATGACCCAGCGTCTTCTCTGTGAGCTCCGCTATCAAGGTTTGCTCGCCAAGCGTGTGCCCGAAAACGATGCGGTCCATTTCAACGACACGGGGCACATCGGACACTTCCATGGGGCGTACCCGAGCGGACGTTATTGACATTTGTTGCGCTCCGCATCGGTGATCTGCAAGTAATTGGGCACCAATGCATGAATGTCCGTGACTTCGCTCAGGAGATTGCTATGAATGATTTTCATGATATCGGGCCGACCCGCCTCCACAATGGCGACGTTCGGATCCAGTCGTTCCATAAATTCATCGCGTGATTCAAGTGTATCTCCATGGATTGGCTTGAGTAAATGGTCTGATTGTTGAAAGTAAGCCATGAATGCTCGTCCTCTCCGCGCATCGATCATCGGAACGATCCATTCCTGATCGGACGAAGACGCCATCAACGCCAATGTGGAAACCGAATGCACTTTGATGTGATTGAGATAACCGATCATCTTGGCGATGGTGACGCCGATTCTCACACCAGTATAACTCCCCGGCCCGACACCGATCACCACTTCGTCCATATCGGTCAACTTCAACGCATGTTGTTCGAGCAAAGCCACTAAATGGGGGATAATGGTAACGGAATGATTGTTCATTCCCTGTTCATACACCCAGCCCACTTCTCGATCATCGATGACGAGGCTGAGGTATATATGATTTGTCGCAGTATCGATGGCCAATCGTTTCCACGATGGTTTCATAATCGCCACTTCCTTCAATGATGATTTTTCGAGCATCTTCACTCGTTCTGAGAATATCCAAACTCAATATGGATTCCGGCAACATTTGCCTGATATACGGATACCATTCGACCACGCTGATGCCTTCATTGTATATGTATTCATCGAGTTCGTAGTCATAACCGATATCCTCTAGTCGGTACACGTCCATATGGTATAGGGGAATCTCCCCCTGATAAACCTTCAAAATGGTAAATGTGGGTGAATTCACCGTGTCTTGAATCGCCAGATACCGGGCTAAGAATTTAGTGAATGTCGTTTTCCCGCTGCCTAAATCGCCTTTAAGGCCGATAACCCATCCGCTCATGGCGCATTCTGCCACAATGCCCGCAATGCGCTCCATATCCTTGAGCGAGGAAATCATGAGTGTCTTTTTCATCTCTAATCATCCATTCATCTTTCTATCTTTCGATTATATCACAAAATTCGATTTCATCCTATATGACGTTCGACCAAATAGAGGAGAAAACTGCATATTCCCTGAACTCTTTTGAGTCATTTTTGGGATTTGTGTTATAATATGGGCGAGGAGTATGGCAACCATCAGTCTTTCATACCCGCTTGCCATAGGAATGCCCATGTTTCTGATCATACATAATCCCTTATCAAACAATCGGAAGTCCAAAAAAACGACGAATAAGATGGTCAAATTTTTTAAGCGACATCAAATCCCTTTCAATCTCCGTTCAAGCCTGAAGATCGAAAACTTGACGGATTATCTCGACAAAAACCCATCCATCACCGATATTTTGTTTCTCGGGGGCGATGGTTCCATCAATTATCTGATCAACAGTGTGGACATCCGCAAAATCAAACAAAACATCTATTTAGCGAAAAGCGGTTCGGGGAACGATTTCCTTCGCAGCCTCAAGGGCGTTTCCGCATCGAGCGTTACCATCGGGCAAGCCCAGATGAATGGCGATCGATCGACCTACTTCATCAACGGATCCGGGATCGGCATCGATGCCTCCGTCTGTCATTATGTCAATATCGACACCAAAAAAAGCAAACTGTCTTACTTCATCAACGTCTTCCGCGCGGTGTCGCATTATAAACGCAACACCATGGATGTCATCGTCGATGGCAAAGAGTACCACTTCCATGATTGTTATTTCGTCGCCATCCAAAATGGGAAATACTTTGGCGGCGGCATGAAAGTAGCGCCGCAAGCGAATATCCATGACGATCGCTATGTCGTCTGTGTCGCCCATAATCTCAACGGATTCTTGTTACAATTACTATTCTTGTCCATTTATCCGGGATTCCATACATCATTGAAAAAATGGATCACCATGCTGTCCGGTAAAGAAATCATCGTGAAGAGCCCTGATATCAAATATATGCAAGCAGACGGGGAAGTCATCGACAATGTGAACACGCTCAGCGTCAAAAAAGCTTTTTCCAAGACCTTCATCGCCTTTAACAAAGCCAAAATCAAGAAAGAATATGCCCTTAAGAAATAAAACACCGGAAATTCGGTGTTTTTTTATCTATTCATGGATGGGGTCATATCCCGGTATCTGAAGCAAGGAAAACATGTTTCTCTTATAGGCTTCAACGCCGGGTTGGTCGAATGGATTGACCCCCAAAACATATCCACTCACGCCACACGAAAGTTCGAAAAAGTAAAAGAGATAACCCAGACTGAAGGCGTCAATTTCCGGAATAGAGAGGATGATATTGGGAACCCCTCCACTCTTGTGCGCCATCAAAGTGCCGCGAAAGGCTTGGGTGTTGACAGCGTTGATGGTCTTGCCTTGAAGATAGTTGAGTTCATCAAGGTCGTTTGACTCCTTTTCAATCACGATATCACGCGTCGATTTTTCCACGTGAAGAATCGTCTCAAAGAGTATTTTGCTACCTTCTTGAATATATTGACCCAAGGAGTGGAGGTCTGTGGAAAACGATGCGCTCGCAACGAAGAGTCCCTTGCCCTCTTTTCCTTCGGATTCACCAAAGAGTTGTTTCCACCATTCGGAAAATGTGGTCAGTTTCGCTTCGTAATTGACGAGCATCTCAATCATGAACCCTTTGCGATACAGCGCATTCCTAATGGCAGCATATAGATGCACATCATTATCCCAAATACTGTTTCTGCGATAGGCTTTTCGCGCAGCTTTTGCGCCGGACAGGACTTTTTTGATAGGAATGCCTGCCGCGGCCATAGGCAAGAGCCCCACGGGAGTCAAAACACTGAATCTGCCTCCAATATCATCGGGCACGACAAATCGTTCATAGCCGTTTTCTTTGGCAAGTCGAACCAGCGCTCCTTTTGCCCGGTCCGTAGTGACATAAATCCGTGAAGCCGCGCCTTGAATGCCATATTTGGACTCAAGCGCCTTCTTCAAAACACGAAAAGCGATCGCGGGTTCGGTCGTCGTGCCGGATTTCGATATCACGTTGAGACAAAAATCCTTGTTATGCACATAATCCAGTAAATCCGCAAGATAATCGGAAGAGAGTTGATGTCCGGCAAAAATGATTTCCAGCTTCGACCGACGCATAAAATAAGGCCGCATGAAATCAAGGGCCGCTTTGGTTCCCAAATAGGATCCGCCTATCCCGATGACAACGAGGATTTTGGCCTGTTTACGTATCCGTTTCGCGACTTCGATCATCCTTTGAATGTCTAATGGGTCCATATGCTTTGCGCTATCGAGCCAGCCGCGGTAGGCTGCGCCCGCTCCCGTTCCGTTTTCCAAGGTGGCCCGGGCATCGATGACTTCCCGCTCCAACGCTTCGAGTTCCGTCCGTGTGATGAAATCTTGAACATACGACATATCGAGTTTCAGATATCGATCCATCTTCATATCCTCCTGAAAGGTTTCAAAAACATTATACCATAATTTATATGCCCTGTGCCTCTGTCTTGGAGTGATTATCGGTCGAACCGGCGATTTTTGCCAATGTTGTCTATATGTGTTAGAATACAAAAGTCAATCCCTATTCATTTCATCCATTCAAAAGGAGGACCGGAAATGCTAAAAAGTGGTAAAACCCCTTTGTTTCGTGCCCGAAATACCGAAAAAATCCTTGGGCTCAAACAGATCTATATCAAACACGAAGGCACCAATCCCACCGGACACAAATGTGATCGCGTGAACGAAGCTATCGTTCGCGATGCGCGGAACCGCCATGATTCCAAGATGCTCGTTCAAGGCAGTCTTCGATATATTCAATCGCTTCTTATGTTTGCGCAAGCAGAAAATCTGGAAGTCAAAATCCCGCTCTTCAAGAACGAGCGGTGGAAGCATAAATCTTTTTCTTTGGATGCTTTCATCGATTTTAGGGACTCCAAGCGCGTCCGAAGCGATGCCGACCTGCATCAATATGCGCGAGAAAATGGATATTATCTCGCCTTGGAAGGGCGCACCGACCAGACAATCAGTCACGTCATACTGGGTGAGATTGCCCATGAAATAATCGATAAATCCCTAGGTCCCATCGATCGTATCTATCTTGGTGGTACGTACGGCCACACGCTGAAGAGTACGTACGAGGTGTTTTTAAAGCATGCACTGAGCCAGGAAATCGAACACAGCCCCGAAATCATCACGGCCATCGTTGATCCTTTGAAGCCTTTACTCGAGAACACCGCCGGTGTTTCGTCGGTCCGGGAGATCTGTCGACATCTCGATTGCCGATATATCGAACCCTCGCCTCGTTGGAAACAAGAAGCCGTGATGTTGTTGAAGAAAGAACAAATACGCACTACCGCTTCTGAATCCTTGGCGTTTGCGGCGTTTCTTCAAGATATATCCGATACGCCCGTTTCCACCGGAAAATTCATCATCATACTCGATGGCGGCATCAGCGACATTTCCATCGCGCAAGTGAAAGACTTCTCCGAAATGACGCGTTCAGCTATGGTCTCGACCGTTCGATCCCTGCTCGCGCCCTACCAAGATTCAGAAATAGAAACTGCCGACGCCATCGATAACGCTATAAATAAAGGTTTCATCCTGATCGCGAGGAGATCTGGACAACTGGAGGGGATATCGGTCGTTGTCCATACCGGATTCAAAGACTTCATTCCGACATACCATCTGGCGTATATCGGCGTCCACAGACAAAGCAAGGGTCGGGGAATCGGAATGGAACTCATTCAAAAAGTCATCGACCTGACCGGAGGCAGCGTGTCGCTCCACGTCGATTTATCCAATGCGAAAGCCAAAAAAGTCTATGAAAAAATGGGTTTTGCGCATCGGTACAATAGGATGATTTACACCGATGATTAGGCAAACAAAAAGCGGCAGATTACTTGCCGCTTTTTTGATGTTTCTCGATCCATTTTGGCAACATCGTTTCAAATGGTTTGAAACCTTCACTCAATTGTACGTCTTCGTATTTCTTCCGTCCGCGTTTGTTTGCGGCCCTGTAACTCAGACTTACTTTGTTGTCTTCGGTGATTTTGATGACTTTCAAATCTACCGTGTCGCCGACTGTCAAAAAATCTTCAATACTCTTGACAAACCCGTCGCTCATTTCAGAAATGTGAATCAAGCCGTCGACTTCGTCATTGATTTTGACGAAGGCGCCATATGGTTTGATACTGGTAATCCGACCTTTGACGATGTCTCCTACATTCATAATTAACACCCCTCAAAGATAACTCTAGTTAGTATATCATACTGACCGGGAAAAAGCAAAATAAAAGCGCAGACAATTTTCTGCGCTGTGTTGAAGCTCATTAATCGTGAGAATTGTGGGCGACGGAACTGGCCGCCGCCGCTGCAATCGCGCCAATGATATCATCGAGAAACGTATGGCATTTTCCGGTTTGCTTCCCTTCAAGGTCGAGTTTGCCGATGATGCCCGGTTTAACTTTATCCACATATCCGAAATTGGTGAGTCCGATCGAACCATACAGATTGCATATGGAAAGAACCAGAATCTCATCGATACCAAACAATGGATTGTCCGAGTTGACCAACGATTGAAGTGGCTCGCGTAGCTTTTCTTCTTCCGCAAGATAGTCTAATTCGATCCCGGTCAGGATGGCATATTGGACTTCGCGTTTGCCCAAGACACGATCTACCGCGTCCCAACACACTTCGCGTTTCAGGTTGGGAATATATTTTTTTTGCAAGTCAAATACGATATCGATGATATCATCGACTTCGCATCCGCGATCATGAAGCATCTCGATGCATTTCTGTTTGAGGTTTTCTCCGTTCATAAACGTTTCGTGTACGTCTATCAAACGTACTTCGTCCTTTCTTAAGATTCGGGACTAAAAGGTATGCTCGACGCCGATCACGCCGGGGACACGTTCGAGCAGGGTGTCTTCGACCATTTCTCTCAGTGTGCTTTCAAATCCGGCACAGCCCACACATGCTCCGGACATCTTGACATAGACAATACCGTCTTCAAACTTGACGAATTCGATATCGCCGCCGTCTCTGCGGATATAGGGGCGAATGAGGTCAATCACTTCCTTGACTTCCAAAACGATTTCTTCATACGTCATCATCGATCTTTACTCCTCTCGCTTTTTGTTTGGATCACAATGGGGATTTTTCAAAATATAGTAAGGACAATTCATCGCACATGATTCAACCAAATAATCCGGGATGGTTTTGTAATGTGTCTCTTTGGCGTTCTCGGAAAATCCTTTGATTCGCAACAATCCCGCTGAATAATCACCGACGATGTAGGGGTAGATATCAAATACATCGGTATAGCGTTTGTTAAAGTCATCGAGGACAAAAGCGTCTCGATGATTTTTGATCAACTCGAATTCTCCATGGATGGTTTCAATCATCTTCATTCAACTCCTTGTATATCTATTGTATCATATTCGAATCATATGACCATAAAAAAACGCTAAGAAAAAAGGCCATCGCGGCCTTAAAGCATCATAATCATATCGTTTTGCAAGAGGACAATCGCCTCACACACGATCGCTTTGCCTTCGCCGACGATCCCCAACCCTTCATGCGTGGTCGCTTTGATCGAGATTTTATCGACGGATGTTCCCAAAATATCGGCAATGTGTTGGCGCATCGTGTCGATATGAGGTCGCAATTTGGGTTGCTCCAAAGAAATCATGCAATCGAGATTCACGATATCATATCCCTTTGTTTTCACATAGTCATATACTTCTTTGAGAATCAATCCCGAATCATAATCCTTGTAATCCGGATTGTCGGCAGGAAAAAACTTCCCGAGATCTCCGAAGG
>JBAZGL010000006.1:14141-17916 GCA_041652855.1 Candidatus Izemoplasmatales bacterium | reverse complement strand
GATACACCGATCGACCAGATCGAGAAACATCACTTGCGTCGCCATATCGGTATCATTTTGCAACAGCCGTTCCTCTTCTCAAAAACCGTGGAGGAGAACATCGGTATTGCCGATCGGAACTTATGGGCCACAAAAAGCCAAAGAATCCAGGAAGTCGCCAAAATTGCCCATGTCCATGATGATATCATTCATTTTGAAAAGGGCTATCAGACCATGGTTGGTGAACGGGGCGTCACGCTTTCGGGCGGACAGAAACAGCGCGTTGCAATCGCCCGGATGCTACTCAATCCCAAGCCGATACTGATCTTTGACGATTCCCTTAGCGCTGTGGATACGGAAACGGATATCCAAATCCGCAACGCTTTGAAAAAAGAGTGGAAACAATCCACTGTCTTTATTATTACCCATCGGATCACGACCGCCAAAGAAGCGGATCGGATCTTTGTTTTGGACCACGGTGTGATCGCCGAAAGCGGTACACACCAGTCGCTCATCGAACTAGAAGGACTATATAAAGCGATTTGGGATATCCAATCCAAGATCGACTTTCAAGTCGAAGGAGGTGAGGACCATGAGTGACATCGCCTATGAAGAAGATAGTTATACGTCGAATAAAATCGATTGGAATGTGTGGAAGAAAATCTTTTCTTTTCTCAAACCGATCAAGAAGTTCGTGATTTTGTCCATTGCCGCCATGGCGGTTTTGGCCGCGACCGACGCCATCTATCCTTATATATCCAAATTTGCTATTGACGAGATAATCGCCCCGAACCAAGGCGTCGTTGAAGTCAATCTTGACAAGCTGCCCGTGTTCATCGGCATGTATGTCGTGTTCATGATCATTCAAGCGATCATGGTCTATTTATTCATCTATTGGGCCGGCAAAGTGCAAACGGAACTGGCCTACAACATCCGTAAAAAAGCGTTTCACCATTTGCAAGTCTTGCCATTTTCCTATTATGACCGCACAAGAGTCGGCTGGATCATGGCCCGGATGACTTCGGATTCACGCAACCTGAGCGATATCCTTTCATGGGGCATCATCGATTTTACTTGGGGCGTGTTTCTGATGGTCACTTTGATCGTCGTGATGTTCTTAATCAACCCGATCCTGGCCCTCATTGCAATCGCGATCGTTCCGGTTTTGTTCGTGATTTCGACGTATTTTCGCAGACACATCCTCAAAGCCTATCGCTCGATCCGCAAAGTGAATTCCAAGATCACGGGTGCATACAACGAAGGTTTGACGGGCGCAGTTACGACGAAAACACTCGTGCTTGAGCAGGCCAACTTCAATGATTTCGATGGTTTAACGACCGATATGCGCAAGCAATCCATTCGCGCAGCGATGTTCCAGGGGATGTATTTCCCCACTGTCATC
This sequence comes from Candidatus Izemoplasmatales bacterium, assembly GCA_041652855.1. Classification (GTDB taxonomy): domain Bacteria; phylum Bacillota_I; class Bacilli_A; order Izemoplasmatales; family Hujiaoplasmataceae; genus JAAYZB01. The sequence goes on along the minus strand of JBAZGL010000006.1, from coordinate 16,535 downwards.
TTTTTGATCTCGATTGGCATCGCCTTGGTCTATTATGCAGGCGGAAACATGGTGTTCGAGAAGGCCATCAGCGTCGGTACGCTGTATCTGTTCACGAGTTATGTCTGGCAGTTTTTTGATCCCGTCAACAACATCGCCACGATTTTTGCGCAATTCCAGCAAGCTCAGGCTTCCGCGGAGCGGATCGTGTCTTTGATCGAAACGAAACCGGAGATCGCCGATACGGATGAAGTGGTGGACACATACGGCACGCTATTCGACTATAAGCGCGAAAACTTCGAGCCACTGATGGGCGATGTGGCGTTTCGCAACGTCACATTCAAATATCATGTGGGCGAGCAGGTTCTCACCGATTTCAATCTCGACGTCAAGGCGGGGGAATCCATCGCTCTGGTCGGACATACGGGGGCAGGAAAGACGACCATCGTCAATCTGATTTGCCGCTTCTATGAGCCGACTGCGGGACAGATTCTTATCGATGGTGTCGATTACAAAAAACGCAGCCTCGGTTGGCTTCACAGCAATCTCGGCTATGTGTTACAGGACCCCCATCTGTTTTCGGGATCTGTCATGGAAAATATTCGTTACGGTAAACTATCTGCGAGCGATGAAGAAGTGATCGAAGCCGCAAAGGCGGTCGAAGCCCATGAATTCATCATGCGTTTTGAAAAAGGGTATCAGACCGAGTGCGGTGAAGGCGGTTCACGATTGTCCGTTGGACAAAAACAACTCGTTTCCTTTGCCAGGGCGATTTTGGCGGATCCGAAGATTCTCGTATTGGATGAAGCGACCTCATCGGTCGATACCGAGACCGAGCAATTGATTCAAACCGCCATCCACCGCTTGCTTAAGGGACGGACTTCCTTTATCGTAGCCCATCGTCTGTCCACGATCGTGCACAGTGACCGGATTCTCGTCCTTGAAGACGGGCGTGTCATAGAATCAGGATCCCACCGGGAATTGATCCAGTCTCAAGGGCATTACTACAAGCTTTATACCAATCAGTATTCGGAAGAAATGCTTGAGCGATCCAAACACTAATCCATCCGGCCCTGCCGGGTGGATTTTTTTGTGGATTCTCTATAAAAAACACTTGGTTTTTTGGAAAAAGATGTGTATAATAATGAGTGCTATGCCGGTGTGGTGAAATTGGTAGACACGATGGACTCAAAATCCATTGCCTTAAACAAGCGTGTCGGTTCGAGTCCGACCACCGGTACCATGATGACACGTTCCTTGTCTCTTAGGACAGGATCAAGATAAAGTAGGTTTTGTGTATGAAGATATCTGTAGACGTGACTGAAAGAGATTATTACGCGTTCAATGAATACCAGGCGACACATAGTCAAAATGGTTTGCATGTAATCAGGTTTCAAAGAATGATCATGCCGATAGTTTCCGCTATTGGGATTTTTATTTTGGTTCTCAGGGGTGGAGAGAAGACCGTAATCATCACGACTTCGGTGGTGCTTGCGCTTGTGTCTTTGTTGTGGGTGATTTACACGCCCAAACTGATTATCAATAGCCTAAGATATTCGCTTAATCGTGTTAAGAAAGAAGGGAAGCTGCCTTATTCAGAAAAATCCGAGATCGATTTCACAGACGACTTCATCATCGAGACCACGGAAAACAGCGTATCCAAGATCAAGTATGAAGAGGTTCAGAAAATCGCTTTCGCAAATGATTGCACGTATATCTATATCGGCGCAGCGCAAGCATTTATCATTCCCGATCGTTGCATCATGGCGGAAAGAGCCGAACTGATGAACCTTCTCAAAGAGAAGCAGAAGATATGATTTCGAGAGCGGCTGAACAATCCGATTCTTGAGTCGAAATGATGGAAGGCGCGAAGGATCATGGCTTTCTAGGTTTGCAATAAGGTGTTCGCTTCCGCGCGCGATTATTTCATTTGAATCTCCCTTTTTTGGGAGTTTTTTAATGTCTATCGAAATAAAGCGTGGTATAATGATGACAATTCATTACGAGGGTTATGGGGGCGCGGATGAAAAGGTTTGTGTTATCGACATGGTATTTACTCATCATCAGTATGGCTACACTCGGGTTTTGGACCTTTGGTTTGGAAAAGATCGGAATTCCCCTTTTCTTGGCGGGGATGCTTTTGGTTTTTGTCTTCATGCGTTCGGTGATGCCTTCGATTCCGCTGTTGTTGAATGCGCTGTTCATGATCAGCCAAACCGAATGGAACATGCAAAGTATCCCGGTGTTCTTGTACGCAGCCCCGATCGTCATTATCGTCGGGTTCATCATCCATATCATCCGCTTCCGGGTCAATATCTTCAAAGGGAAAATGCTGCTTGGCATTGCTCTGATGTTCCTTGCGATGTTGCTTTCAAGCATGAATGCCGCCCACATCGACCTCAACTACATGTTCTA
>JBAZGL010000006.1:0-14131 GCA_041652855.1 Candidatus Izemoplasmatales bacterium | reverse complement strand
GATTATCTGCTCAAGATGTTGTTGTTGCTGGGGTTCTTGATATCGGCGGAAATCCTGATTTATTACCTTCGCGTTGAGGATTTTGCGGCGGATATCGAAAACAAACGGATTAATCTCGGTTGGGGTTTTTCCAATTATATCGCGACCTATTTGATTATCTTCATTCCCGCAGCGTTCTATTATGCCAAAAAAAGCCGTGTGCCGATCATCTACCTTGGCATCGCTATTTTTCAAATCATCATGTTGTTGTTTACTGCATCTCGGGGTGGGATTTTGGCATTTTTGCCCATCTTCCCTGTGTTGCTGTTCTATCTTTTCAAAGGAACACATTGGCGGAGAATTCTACTTTCCGGCTGCGTGATCTTGGGTGCGCTTGCGGTGGTGATCTATTTTTATACCGATCCGTTTCAAGCCTTGTTTGACCGGTTGCTCGTCGCACAATTCGACGATAACGGTAGGTTCGCCATTTGGCAAGATGCCTTGAACAAGTTCATGCAACACCCGCTTTTTGGTGGGGGTATTTTCGCTCGTGTCGATGATTTGGGCGGGTATCGGATGTATCATAATACGTTTTTACATGTACTTGCGACGTTCGGCGCGTTCGGTTTGGTGACGCTTGTCATTCAAGTGGTACAGATGTTCCGTGTGATTTTGAAACGCATTAATCCGATGAGTTTGATTCTTGCGATTTCAGTGCTGGGTGCACACTTGCATGGAATGATCGACAATATCTATTTCATGCCTCAGTTCATGGTGTTGTTCTTCATCATCATTGCTGTCATGGAAAACGCCAACACCATTCACGATGACCTGAACATCACTGAAAACAAAGGAAGTGATTTCGATGCATCAGCATCCCCACTCCGGTAGCCCGTCGATTCGGCGGCTTGCCTTTGCTTTTTTCCTTAATTTTTTCTTCACGATTGCAGAAATCATCGGTGGCTTGTTGACGAATAGCATTGCCCTGCTGACTGATAGTATCCACGACCTCGGAGATTCACTTTCTCTGGGTTTGGCGTGGATGTTCGAGAAAAAGTCCCAGAAGAAGCCGGACCTCAAATTTACGTACGGCTATAAGCGGTATTCGCTGTTGGGAGGCTTGTTCGCGGGTATGATGCTCATCGCCGGATCAGCCATCATGATCGTGGAGTCTGTCAAACGCATCATCGCTCCCCAACCCGTAGAGACGAAGCTACTCATCTATTTTGCCATTTTTGGTGTCATCGTCAACGCGATCGCGGCGATTCGGACCCATGGTGGGTCGAGCGCGAACGAAAAAATCGTGACGTTGCATCTGTTGGAAGATGTTATCGGCTGGGCTTTATTGCTGATTGCCGCCATTGTGATGCATTTCTCTGGATTCGTGATTCTCGATTCGTTGTTGTCGGTCGGATTCACGATATGGATCGCGCTCCATGCCGTCAAGCATCTTAAAAAGATCATCGATGTCATGATGGAAGCCTCTCCTAAAGAACCCGCCATCCACACGATTCTTGAAACCTTGTACCTTCATCCCGAAGTCGCGAATGTCCATCATCTGCACCATTGGACGATCGAAGGTGAGACATCGTTGTTGACGGCTCACATCGTTTTGCAAACGCCGGCGGACTTTTCACATGTCAGCGAGATTCAAGAGCGGCTTCATCACTCCCTGACTTCCATAGGGATCGCGCATGCGACGTTGGAGTTCGAGTTGTCCGATCGTTTAGTATCGCATCAGGATGAGAAATCCGATTGCTCATAAACACATGTTATCATATACGAAAACGGTCTGCCCGGGGGATGGCAGACCGTTTTCAATAAAGTAGGAGAAAAGTGTAAGACAGGTTAACGCTTTTTTCTGTGAAGAAATGTGATGTGAAAGTCGATGGTTATGGTCATCGATCCTTCGCTTGTATTATCGCATACGTCTGTGGCGAATCTGCGAACAAACGGTGATGAAATCGTGAACTTTACACCATGAACGCCGAAAATGATGAAACCTCAGCTGTGTGATTGGGATTTCCGGGTGGCGAGGACGGATTGTTATCATCGTTACCGTGGGAGTTTCTCCGTCTTGGGTTCTGATACTCATTCTTTGGCGCATCCGGATTGTGTTCGACGATGAAACGGTACTGATGTTTGCCTGTTGCGCCATCGAGGATTAACGAAACGTCGATTTGGCCATGTTCTGAAGCAGTTCCGCGCTGGAGTTGATATTGGATGCTTAATCCATTGCGGGCGATCCTTTGCACGACGAGGTGCACAGTGGAACCCGCTTCGGAATAATCGACTTCCGCCCGGACAGATCGATTATCTGAGAAAAGAGTCACGGTGGACATATGGGTTATCTCACCATGTTCCATGAGAATGTAGCGAAACGCAGGATGGTTTGTATGGGAAATGTTTTCAACATACACTTCATTCAGAGAATCGATTGACAAGGTCAAGGTGGAGATGATTTCCGCATCGGGTCCATGATAGATGCCATGGAAGTCCTGATTGCCGTTTTCGGTGATGATCAATCCGTGAATCTCGGTTTCGATTGTGGACAAGACCATGGAATAATAGAGATCTTGATGGTGTGCTTCGCCGAGCAAATCGATGGATGTGAAGCGAATCAAGTGGTCATAGGTTGAAAGATCTGAAGTCATCAAGGTGTATGAAGCATCGTCCTTGGAGCCGATGGCGACTTCGAGCATCTCGATCCATCGGGAGATCGTTTGGATGTTATCGGAAATCAACGGTTCCGTTGATTCACTGAGAAAAAGGGATGTTCCGAAGTATGGTTGTGACACATCGGATTCGGTTTCGTAGGATTCAAGCAGACTCAGCGCTGTCAGCGCCTGAAATGAAATGACTTCGGCTTCGCCTTGGAGCGGTCTGACTTCTCCGGGAGATAGGATCAGCACCAACCCCGTCACGAGGGCGATGACCAATACTGATATGGATGTCATCAGGAGCCAAACGTTCCGACGGGGGAAGCGAATCGCAGTACTGGGTGCGGGCGCAAAGTCGATCGAATTGAGATCGATTGTGACACGCATGTCTTTGAGATCGCGATTGGCGGCAGCTTCGATTTTTTGATGCATATCCTTCGGTTTCATACGTTTTCTCCTTTCTCCATGGTTGATTTAAGTTTCTTGAGTGCTTTATGGTAGAGCCATAGCACGGTTCCGAGGGGTTTATCCACACTTTGAGCGATATCTTTGAACTTGACCTGTGCCACGACATGCAAGAGCACGATTTCTTTTTCTTCGGGGGACAAGGTACTCAGGATGCTTTCGATTTCGATGGTGGAACTTTCAGACGGGATTGCCTGATCGAAGATCTGGTTTTGCTCCTGCGGGTCATAGATGTGGATGCGGTGATATTTGCGGTAGTGATCGAGCGCGGTATTTTTCGCGATTTGCATAAGCCAAGCGAAGAAATTGCGCCCTTTCTGATAGGAATAGATCTGGGTGGTCATTTTGATATAGGTTTCCTGCATGAGGTCTTCGACATCCTCACGGGAGTGGACAATCGAGGCGATCATTGAAAAAACGCCTCGGTGGGTTTGTGCGTAGATCTGGTTGAAAGCCGATTCGTCGCGTTGTTTCAAACGCGCGACCAAGGTTTCAAAATCGTGTTCCATCGGGTCACCGCCTTACGTGATTATTATAGCATAATCATGAAGACGTGATGGGAACGTTGAACAAGATTCATTTAATATACGCTGATGGAGGTTCAATTATTGGGATTTAACGTTAAGAATCGCATAAAACCGAAAAATTTGATATAATAGGGACAAAATCACATGTTTAGGTGAGCATATGGACACAAAAATGACTAAGCGAATCTGGGAATTGGACTTTTTCCGAGGCTTTGCCATCATCATGATGGTCTTTGACCATTTGATGTTCGATTTGATGCTGATGCCATCTTGGTTCAGCAATTATGCCCAAGTCGATCATGAGTTCATCAAATCGTTGCACGCCTTAGGCGTCATGTATTGGAACTCTGATCTCCGTGCCGGAGGACACTATGTCTTCGTCGGGCTCTTTCTCTTTATTTCCGGCATCAGTTTCAATATGAGCAAGAACAATTTTATAAGAGGTTTGAAATTTCTTATTTTCGCGTTGCTCATCTCCGCGGTCACGATATCTGCCGAAATCATCTCTTCGGGCGCGATGCGCTTCGCGACCTATTTCGGCATTATCCATCTCTATGCGGTGGGGACCCTCTTGACATATCTTATAAGGAAAATCTGGAACAACGATTTCTTCATGCTCGTCATCGGTTGTGCGATACTGGCCATCGGTCTTCATTTTCGCATCCAGAACAACCCCTATTATGACCGCTTGACGTTTGGCAGATTCTTCTTGATGATGTTCGGCTATCGCGGGTTCGGTGCTGATTACTTTCCGATCGCTCCGTTTGCGGGGGCGATCATGATCGGCTCTGCGCTTGGCAGGTGGATGTATCCGAACAAACAATCGCTGTTGCCGGGTCTGGCTGGAAAATGGAGTGCGCCCGTGAACTGGGCGGGACGGAAAGCCTTCGTGATTTTCGTCCTGCATCAGGTCGTATTGTTCGTGGTGATATTAGGTGTGATGTATCTATTGGGTTATCGAATCTAGTTGAAGGAGAATGTACAGATGAATATTCATGGATCCATGTATGAAATGCTGAGTGAATCTGTCCAGTCGCATCCCGGAGACAACGCGATGCTGTTTTCGGGAAAGTATGTCAGGTATCAGGAACTGAAATATATGATTGATCGGCTCGCAAACGGTCTTGAGGCCATGGGTGTGGGCCCCGGTGTGGTGGTGACGATGGCGATGCCCAACACCTTTGAGGCGGTTGTGGCCTTTTATGCAGTGAACAAGCTCGGAGGCCTATGCCATATGGTGCACCCATTGACACCCGTCAAGCAGATGACGCGATTCCTCGAGGAGACCGATAGTGAGATGCTCTTCATTCTCGATGTCATGTATGGGCATTATCAAGACTTGCTGAAAAGACCCCAGTTGCGCCTGATTATGGCATCGGCCGTTCAAGAACTGGGATGGCTGAAACGAACAATGTATCGTTTGATCAATCGCAAAAGAATACCCTCGCGCACAGCGTTGCCGGAACGTGCCTATCTGTATGCATCCATCAGTCAGGACGGGGTGAGTGACACATATTCTTTTAAAGCTGAAACCACGCAAATCTATCTCCACAGTGGCGGCACATCCGGTGAACCCAAAACGATTGAACTGTCCTCTTTGGCCCTCAATTCGCTCGGACTCAAAGCGGATTACATTTTGAAAGAGCCGAACTACACTAATTGCCATATGCTCGCGGTCTTACCGATGTTTCACGGGTTCGGATTATGCATGGGCATTCATGCGATGCTCGTGCTCGGAGCAGTGTCGACGTTGATGCCGAAATTCAATGCTTCCGAAACCATCAAGTTGATCAAGCAAAATCGATTGAACTACATCATTGGTGTGCCAAGTCTCTATGAAGCATTACTTCAAGACCCATCATTTGCGGGAGCGCACCTCAAGAATCTTCGCCAAGCCTTCGTGGGGGGAGATTATGTGGCGCTCGATTTGAAACGACGCTTTGATGCGGTGATGATACAACATCAGTCGCAAGCCAGATTGTGCGAAGGTTATGGTTTGACGGAAGTCGTGTCGGTGGCGAGCGTCAACATCCTTCAGGAAAACAATCCTCATTCTGTTGGTAAACCGCTTCCGGGCATCGAGATTCGCACAGTCGATTTAGAGTCCAGAGATTTTCTTCCTGTGAACACCCCCGGAGAGATTGCCATTCGTGGAGAAACCATGATGAACGGTTATCTGAACGATGACGTGGCGAATCAAAAGACTTTTCTCGTGGATTTAGAAGGCCATCGCTGGCTTCTGACGGGTGATTATGGTGTTGTGGATCCGGAAGGTTATGTCCTCTTCAAGCAGCGGTTGAAACGCATTGTCAAGGTGTTGGGAATGCCGGTCATGCCCTCAGAGATTGAAAATCTGATCATGAGTCTCCATGAAGTCAAAGAAGTAGCCGCTGTCGGGATGCCGGATTCGGAGAAGGGCAGCGTCATTAAGTTATTTATCGTTCTAGACAAGGAAAAACCGCGGACATATGATGATGAAGGACTCAAATTGTTCATCAAAGCGGAGTTATCGGTCTATGCGATGCCCAAGGAGATTGTCCATCTGGCGCAATTGCCCAAAACCCCTTTGGGCAAGGTGGACACCCGCAAATTGGAATCCATGTAAAAAAAAGAACCCTGAAGCATGCAACTTCAAGGTTCCAAAGATGAGCACCCCAGGGTTTGGGGTGCTTTTGTTTTAAGGGAGTTCGACTTTGGCGTATAGTATGAGATTTGCAGCGGGCATAAAATGTTCAGAAAAAGGAATGCTCCATTCGGAATCGAGGAACCAGCCAGCAAAGGTTCCGTTCTCAAGGAAAGGATCGGTCAAACGGATGACTGACCCATACTCAAGCGGGTCTAGAACGGTGGTTTCTCCGAGCACATCCAGGGTGATTTGGTAGATGTTTGTCTCCCAGATGGCATAGACGCGAATATCATTTGCCGGCATCGTCATAGCATTCAAAGGAACGAATCCTTCTTTATCGTAGGCCCAGTATAGGAATGTATGACCGTCTTTTATTGGTGTGGGAAGTTCGGAAATGGGCGAGCCAAAGGTAATGTATTCAGAAGTGCTCATCACATGAATCGTGATATCAATCGGTACGGGAGCTGGGTAAACAACTGCGAAGCCATTGCCGAGTTCAGAGTTTTCGTTATTCCCCCACGTCAGCAAGCGGTTATCCGAGGTCACAGCGATCGAATGTTGGAATCCCGCCACGACCATCCGGAGACTTTCACCTTCGCGTAAGCGAAACTGATTGGTCACATCAACCGCTCTGTTATTATTAGTGTTATTGACATAGCCGAGTTGATTCATAGTATTATGGCCAAAGCCAATGACTTTTCCGGAACCGGTCATCACGAAACCATGCGCCCCGCCAAAGCGATAGGATTGAATCGAATCGGTTCCGAGCAAGGCGAGAAAATCTGTGACCAGTTCAGGTTTGCTCTGGTTGATAATAGGATTATAGTTGCCTCGGGTTCCCCATTCGAAAAGTCGATCTTTTGAAGAAAGCGCAACGCTATATCGATATCCACCGTGGATGTCTATGATGAATTCATCATCCTGGTAATCAAAACGGGACGTGATGTCGATTGGGACATTTGTGTTTATAGAAGTGCCATCACCGAGTTGGTACCCGGTGTTTTTCCCGGTGGAGAGCACACGGTGTTGACTCGTGAGTATGAGCGTGTGATCGTACCCCAATGCGATTTTTAATATCGTCTCCTCGGGGAGTAAAATCGAAGCATAATCGATTTCAAGAGGAACAGCGGACGAAGTGAGTGTGCCATTGCCGTATCGGCCATCATTGGCACCCCACATGAAGATTCTCCCCTTTTGGGTGCGAATGGCAGCGGTGCGATAAATCGCTAGGACGTCGATGATTGCATCATCCGGATCAAGGGTGATGTAATTGGAGAGATCGACGGTGCCTTCCATGTTGATGGGGTCACTTTCGTCAAACGCATAATAATGCCCGGAGGTCAAGACTCTGCCCTCAGAAGTATAGATGACGATGAAGGCATTTCCTAGGGCCACTTTCAGAACCTTTTCATCTTGATGCAGCCCGAAATGATCCGTGATGTCTGTGAATCTGCGAATCCAGTCGGGATTCGTGGGATCAGCGAGACCATAACTGTTCGCGCCCGTGTAGAGCAGTCTTCCGTCTTGCGTGATGGCTGCCGTTCCTGCGATGCCGGCAACGACATCAATGATGTCATCTCCCGTTTCAAGCGGCAGATGACCGACATCCATTGGTGTATATCCGATTTCTTTTAGCGCGTCAAAGTCGTGTTTGTCACGAGCGCCCCACGCAAGTAAATTCCCCTTGAATGTACGGGCGAGGACGGATGATTCCGATGCTTCCAACTGGACGATATAATCACCTGAAGTGAACGAGAACTTATGCGTTACATCAATCAGGATGGTCGATTGCTTCGAGCCGTCAAGCAACAGGGTATTGCGATCATTCGAGCCGGACACGAAGACTCTGCCCATTTTTGTCGCGATGACCATGAAGCCGCCGTTGTCGAAATTGACCCTTCCGCCAAAGGCTACTGCGATGATTTCATCTCGCGGATTAAGATTCAAGGAATCGGTGATTTCGATGGGCTCCGTTACAACGGGGGATGTGGTTCCGAGTCCCAGTTGCCCACATTGATTGAGACCGAAGGTGAAGATACGTCCCCTACTCGTTTGGATGAGGGTGCTGTAGTTGCCGGTATAGACTTTGGTGATCGTTTCATGTTCAAGGAGCATCGGGAATTCAAGGGGCTGCATGCTTAGATTTTTACCTGTGGTCGTCGTATTTCCCAAGGTTCCATAGAGATTGTGTCCGCCTCCGAAAAGTTGTCCGTCGGCAGACCGGAAGAAATACGTCCAAGGACTCATCGCCATGTAGGTGATGTGTTCATCAGGTTCCGGTGAAATCGGATTGACGCGCATCGGTGAATCGATGATCGACATCTGAGTCGCGCCAAAGTAATATGTTTTTCCCAGTGAGGTTCTCACATATGTGAGGGTATAAGCGGATTTGAAATCGACGATGACTTCTCCGTCCTCCAAGCCAAAGCGTGCAGTAATATCTCTGGGTAATGCAAGATAATCATAGGAAAAGACGCTTAAACCCAGTTCGCCCTGGGAGTTGTTTCCCCAGGTAAAGAATCTTCCGGATGAAGTGAGCGCTGAGGAAAACAATGCGCCAGCCTCAATGGCGATGACTTTCTCTCCTGGATTCAAATTGAAGCGGCTCGTGATTTCTCGGGATGAAAACGCAGGAACATCAGAGAAAAATGAATAGGATGGTCCGACAAAATTGCTACCGCCTTGACCCCAAGAACTATCCCCCCAAGTGAAGACCTTTCCGAGATTGGTCAAAGCGACACCGTGGTAAATGCCGGTAGCGATATCGATATAATATTCGCCTTCTTCGAGCGACGGGAACACATCTGTTACATCCAGTGGCGTGCTTTCATGTTTTGAGAAGCCAAGCTCATTGAGCAGGTTATCCCCAAAGGCGAGCGTGCGGCCATAGGTGGTGATGATGAAACTGGCGAACGCTCCTGCGCTGATCTCTTGGACGCTTTCACCTTCAAGAAGATTGAGTTGACGAGAAAGGTTATAAGGCGTGGTGCAGTTGGCGAGCGAACCACTTCCCGTTGACCCCACGATTCCCAGTCCCCATGAAAAGGCGCGACCCAATGATGTTTTGAGCAGGGTATGGTTGTCGCCAGAAGTGATATCGATGGGTGTCTCACCGGGCATGAAGGAAAAGAGCGCGGTGATATCAACGGCATTTGCGTTGTAGATAGAATCACTCCCCAACTCTCCATCAGTTCCGTAACCAAAGGATAGGATACGATCATCGGTGGTCAGCACGATAGTGAAGAAATCACCTGATGATAGACTCAGCGGTTGTTCGCCCGGATGAAGTTGAAGCTTGGATGTGATATCAATCGGATTTTCCTGCGAAAGGGTTTGAATGACTTGGGACAAGCCACTTCCACTCACCACAGTACTGCCACCACAGAAGAAGAGACGTCCGTTGGAAGTCAGGGCCAAGGTGTGCGTGAATGAGGCGAAGATATCGATAATGGTCTCATCGGCTTCAAGCGGAAAGTGACCGGTGATGTTGGTTGGTGTGTTGAGGTGTGACGGAGACCCCGTTCCGAGTCTTCCGAGGTACTGTGCGCCGAAAGCGTATAGATTGCCTGATTCGGAGAGCGCATAGGTGACATAAGCCGCCGCTTGAATCTTGACGATTTGATCTCCGGAATCTAACGATAATAGGTCAGTGATTTTTCCCGATCGCCCGGCGGTTTGCCCGAAACCGTTAGAACCGAAGGCAAAGACATTGCCCAAAGAAGATAAAAAGACCATATGATCGAAACTGACTGAGCAATCGACGACGGTTTCTCCTGGTTCAAGGTCAATCATATCGGTGATGTCCATCGGTTCATAAAAATCGAAATAATCCTGATTTTCAGTGCCGTAACGATCTCCCCACATCAATATCTTGCCCGATGTGGTGATGCCGATCGTGCGATATTCGCCGGTATAGATCTTCTCAAAAGTAGGCGATTCACGATCATACAACTCAATGGCATAATCGTTGATATTCCATTTTGCGTAGAGTGTGACACCGCAAGCAGGCATTCGTTGGTATTCAAAAGGTTGCGTCAGTTGATCATCGAGATACCATCCCGCAAAGGTGTATCCAAAACGAATCGGGGTTTTGAGTTCTTCAATCCGTTCATGATAGTGGTAGTGGTCCATATTGATGATCAGACCACCCATCGTGACATATGCAAACTCATAGTACAGGGTTTCCCAATTTGGATACAGTGATATCGAGCCGAGCGGCAAATTTTCAGGATTGAATGGTGACGAAAAATGACTGTCTAAAAAGTAACCATGGAAGACTTTTCCGATTTGTGAAGGTTCAGGTAAATCGATAAAATCGGCGATGTCATAGGATTGGCTGAAAATAGGACCGCGGAAAGTCATCTCTTTTGGGGCGAGAACAGGAAGGGTCGTTCCATTACCGAGAGAACGATTATAGTTAGATCCAAAGGCATAGATTCGACCATCATCGGTCCATAGAAAACCGTTGCGATCTGTGATGAAGAGTTTCTGGAATTTGGATCCTTCAAGGTTGACTAATAACGAAATATCGATGGGCGTGGTATAAGAATAAGTGTCATTTGATCCAAGATAGAATGATGAGGAAGACGACCCATGGGCATAGACTTTACCCAAGTTGGTCAGGACATAGTTTTGTTGGTAGAAGTCGATGTCGATGATCATTTCGCCCTCTTCGAGAGGATAAGTAGGTGTCAAATCTTCGACTAAGGCATTGTATGCGCGATTGTAATTAGCATCCACAGTGTAGTGAACCAAGGACAAGACGCGACCTGTGGAAGTGAGGACGTGGATTTTGTTCATATCCCACGTTGCGCGCACGCTGATGTCAATGATGGTTTCGTCCTCAAGAAGTGCAAAACGATCCGTGAGATCGACCGGCGCAGGGCGTTGAGCGCCATCAAGAATTCTGCCGGTGAACTCAGTGCCCCAAGCATACACGCGGCCTAAGTTTGTCTGAATAATCCCGCGGTTCATGAACAGAATTTCTTCTCCTTCAGCGAGGTTGAAGAAGTCGGTCATATCGACGAAGAGTTCATGGGATACGAAGGGCGTCCAAAGAGTCGTGCTCCCTTGTTTATACGCGACCGCATAATCGATGGTGCCACACATCAGAATCCGTTGGTGGCTCGTGACGACGACTGCGGTATATTGAGCGGGGTAGTTTGTCAAACCGCTACTGAAGGCTGGGCGTTCGAATGCAAAGACATCCGTGATCGTTTCATCAGCGTCAAGCTCGATCAGGTTCGTGATTTCCGTGATTTGATATTTTGTATTCGTTGAGGTGTTGGTGCGGTAATACTCTGTCGGGAAACCGATACTGAAAATTCTTCCCGATTCTGCGAGGAAGATCAAGGGACCATACTCGGTGATCTTGATGATGCGATCTTCTGGATCCAAGTTGAAGAAATGGGTGATGTTTGTCGGTAGGGGAGACCCATAATGGGGCGTTGTGGTATATTCGCCGGTTGTGTTGTTTCCCCACACAAAGACATCGCCCTCCGCCGACAGGGCGAACATCAACGTACCGCTTCGATGCACGAGGGAGGTAAAAGTGAGCGTTTGGTCTTCATAGAGCAGGATTTGAATAGATTGGTCTTGTTGCACGGTTTTTGCGAAATAGATCAAGTTCTGTGCGGGCATGGTGTTGGGTAGAGATGCTGGAATTTCTAAAGCTGCATCACGATACCAGCCTTGGAGTTGGTGCCCGAGGATATGATCTGGTGCGCTGATGGCGAAGCCATAGCGATACTTTTCCGAGGAATAAACCGTAGCGGCTTTGATCGCATAGGGCATGAAAACCGGATAAGACGTATCGTCCATTTCACCCCGAATCAACAACCTATGCTGGGATGTCAAAAGCAAGATGGCCTGATCTTGGATGATCAGGGAATCGATGTCTTCACCTGAACCGAGCGATAATTCGTGACTCAGGTTCAAAGGAGTGAGAGAAATGTCCTCTCCCCAGGCGAAGACGCGATTGAGGCTTGTGATGACACACGCTGTTTTCTCGGCAATTTGATAATGAGAAATCGTTTCGCCGGAGATCAAGGGCATCGTAATAGCAATGGCATTTTGGATTTCATAAGATCCCTTGGTGCCATTGCCGATCAGTCCATACCAGTTGATGCCATTGGTCAATACACGGTTATTCGATGTGGTCAATGAGATGTTATTGTCCGCGACTTGAAGATGGGTCACGGTCTCACCGGCATCGAGGGAAAAGCGATTCGTGATATCAAAGGGTTGTCTTGAATTGATGGCAGGGCCCCACTGATAGATTTTTTTCAATTGCGTCGTGACGGCGATCGTACGTGAAGATGCGGCAAAATGAACGATTTCATCACCATCTCCTAGATTGAAGAAGGTGGTGATGTCTTTGGGTGTCATGACGTTGACTTGGGTATTGTCTCCAATCTGACCTTGCGCGTTGTAACCCCAGGCAAAGAGGCGACCTTTGGTCGTCAACAGATAACTGGTGTGATTGGTCGAATAGATGCCTTTGATACCTTCATTCTCGGAAAAACCAAAGGTTCCCGTCAAATTGTAGGGTGTGGACACAAGCGCCTGACTGCCTGCACCGACTTGCCCGTCTTGATTGTTTCCCCATGCGTAGACGCGGTTTTGTGAAGTGCCGATGATGACATGGGTATCCGAAACTTGGTAAAAAATGATTTCCTCTCCAGGGTATAGAGCGGGGGGTTGGACATATCCTGCGGATCCATAACCAGATTCATCGACATATCCGGTTGAGATCAGTCCGCCATCATCCGTGATGGCAGCGATCTGATGCAAACTACCGGCATGGAGTGAGCGAAGCGTCACATGTTCCGGCACGATAAAGGTCAATCCGAATACTTGGACTTGAGCGCTGGCATAGAGGGTGGTGTCCGTCAAGGGGAAAGTGTTGGCTGTGAAACGCGTACCGCTGCTGAATCCGGGAGTGGTATACCAACCATAGAATGTCACATACGCATTGGCGATGTTCGGTAAAGTAAGCGGTGAACCCGGAAGCCCTGTGAGCGTGCCGAGATTTTCAGTGCCTAGAAACGTTGTCACGCTGACTTCGGTTGTCGTAATCAAGGGATAGAGATTGAAATCACCGGCAGGCATCACCGAATGAGTGAACTTGCTAGATGGATTGAAGTCGGAACTGTAATACCAACCGTGAAAGACGGTGGTGGGGGTGTCCTCAATCAGACCGAGGCCGTGGATCGGATCGGGCAGATTGATCGGCTGTCCGGGATAGAGACGGATGACATGACCTGTGGGTTCGCCATCGAACATCAAGGTCAGCTCATACAATCTTGGTTCAGTCGTTGTCTGTGTCGTCGGCGTAGCGGTCGTCGGAACGATCGTAGTGGGTTGAGTCGGTACGTCCGTGGTCGGGATCACCGTACTCGGTTGAGCAGTTGTGGGGAAGATTGTCGTCGGTTCAGTGGTCGCATCCGTCGTGATGGTAGGATGAGTTGTCACCACGTCCGTATGGCTCGATGTGAGCAATGTGGTCGGGAGATGTTCGGTCGTGCTGTGTGGAAGCGAGGGCGTTCCGGTTGGGAAAAACTCACATCCCATCAAAAAAATGACCACCATCACCAAAAGAATCAGTATCCGATTTTTCTTCATAGTACACTCCTGTGGTTTGATTTTAGGATTAATAATTAAATTATTATTATAATAATATAATTTATCATATATGCGCCTGAGGTATCAAGGCGAAAATCGATAAAAAAACAGAAAATTTTCTGGTTTTGTGAACGATGAAGTTGTTTCAGTTATAAATGATTATCAAAACGACAAAAAAAGCGACTGATTCAGTCGCTTCGTTTGTGTCGGTGTGTTCTAAAATAAACGGTTGTTGATGTCTCTGAAGTAGA
>JBAZGL010000005.1:0-20982 GCA_041652855.1 Candidatus Izemoplasmatales bacterium | reverse complement strand
GAAGCCGGCGTATACATGTTCACTGTGACGGCATCGGCTGACGGAGCACAATCCGCTGAAGCGTCGATCATTATCAGCGTTCAAGAAGAAGCGGTCGTTGTCCTTCCTGAGATCACGTTCAACAATGTGATGCTCGTCGCAGGCCAAGTCGGATCTGCTTACAACGCTGCCTTAACCGCTAGTGGAGCATCTGGAATCACCTTTGCAGCAACGAATCTACCAGCAGGCTTGACCTTGAATGCCAATGGAACGATTTCCGGCACGCCGACGGCATCAGGAACATTCATGTTCACTGTGACGGCTTCCGCCACCGGTGCACAATCTTCCGAAGCATCTGTCGTGATTCGCGTAGAAGCGGCAGCAGAAGTCGAATTGCCACAAATCACCTTCAGCAACGTATTGCTTACGGCAGGAAAAGTCGGCGATGCATACACGGCATCCTTGAGCGCTTCCGGCGCAACGGGTATCACGTTTGCAGCGACCGGTTTACCGGCAGGCTTGACCTTGAGTGCCGATGGAACGTTATCTGGCACACCGACTGAAGCGGGCACCTATTTGATTACCGTGACCGCATCGGCTACCGGAGCGCAATCCGCTGAAGCCGCGATCGTAGTCCATGTGGCTCAAGAAGTCGCAACCACAGGATGTAGTTCCGCACTCAGCATTTCTACAATCGTGATGTCCTTGCTCACAGCCATGGCAGCGGGCGTATTCATCTTGATCAGAAAGCGTCATTAATTGGCTAAATTGTTCTTTACACACAGGGTATAACTTGTTATAATTCGTTTGGAACGCTATAGGCAGGCAAAACTGTCTATAGCGTTTCCGACGCTTTGTGTAGATGGATTTTTACGTTACATGTACGATTATGGAGGTTACATATGTTAAAAAAGCTTCTCGTTCTATTGACACTCGTTGTATCGACCGCAATTGCGATCGGTTGTAATAACACCACAACGAATCCCTCAACAAACCCTGTGACCACAGGGCAAACCATTGTTTCGACGACACCTGCACCGACCACAAATGGTGCACCGACGACTCTAGCGCCCTCTACGATCGCGCCTACCACCCAAACGTCGCCGACTGTGAGCCCCACGATCACCACAGCTCCTTTACCCACGACTATTTTGCCTACAACTTCCTTTACCGGCACGACGACATCAGGTGAACTCGTGAGTCTCAGTTATCAAGGAGGCAGTTTGTCGAGTGGCATGATTGGCACGGCCTATTCCGCAAGTATTGGTACGGCGACTGGTTCAAGCAATATCACTTACACTTTGAAATCGGGAAGTGATCTTCCCAATGGATTAAGTTTATCGGGGCACACGATTTCAGGCACGCCCACTTCCGTGGGATCAAAAACATTTGTGATTGTGGCGAATGCGGTGAATGCGATTGCGCCCGTTGAAGCGACGTTTACCATTCAAATTGAAGATATCCCGGGAGAGAAAACCTATATCTTCGAAGCTGAATACATTGATTTTACCGATCAAAGAGGTTCAGGATGGTCCAATACCCAGACGGAATGGGGGATGGTGATGGGTGACGGCGAATCCACAGCCACAAGCAACGGAATGTATGTTGCATACTTCACGCCACCTTATGCATCCTTGAGATTCCCCTTCACTTCCACGCAAGCAGGAACCGGAAGATTGGTTTTTTCCATGGTTTCAGAATACGTGAAGACTTTTGGCACCATGCAAGGAATGTTATTGAATCCTTCAATCATGACTTTGACCATCAACGGTGTCGGTATCAACTATGAAATCATGATTCTTGGGGAAAACCAACCGACGATCGCATTCAGCGAGTATGTGTTCTTGACTGAGTTTGCGATTAATGAAGGCGATAACCTGATTGAAATCACGATGTTGAACAACGACTATTTTCCCGGAAGAACCGGAGGCGGGCCGAACGTTGATTATATGAAAATTGTTTCGGAACTGACTTTGGAAATGCAATTGACCTGTTCAACGATTGATGAAGTCAAAATGATGCGTGGTTATTGATTCAGATGATGAATGCTACACAACGCTTCTTTTTGTTGTGTAGTTTCTTTTTTCGAGACTCGTTATCTTTAGAGCGTTCAAGCTGAGAAGATAATGCGAACGGACAACGAGATGGAATTGATCGCGTTGTGCAATGGGTCTTGATTGATTGTGGGATCGCACGTAAGGATGGGGAGTTCGTTTGGAAAATCAAGAAAGAACGATTCCATTCGAATTCTTCATTTTCAATAGAGAATCCATACATCTTTCTATCCTCAGATCATGTGGAGGCATGAAAGATGACCCATGGGTGGCAACAACTGTAATTCTTTGATAGGCATATCTAGAATGGTATTTTTGTTATCTTGTCCAAGCATTGTTTTCGAGGAGGGAATTCTATGAAATTGATTTTGAAAAACAGAGGAACGAAAATCTGGTTCATCATTTCAGTCGTCTTGGTTTTCTTGATGGCTGTCATCACAATAGCATCTCAAGTACCATTTCTCAATCGGACCATGGACACATTGTTTGGCGGTGTCAGACGTGTCATCATGAGTCCGACCGGTGAAAGTTATATGTATTATGAGTCCGACTATCATTCAAAGGCGCTGACGCTTCAGGAAGCGAACAAGTTGAATGAGACCATCGTCGGTGAAGGCGTTGTTTTGCTCAAAAATGACAATAACGCATTACCCATCACAGGTTCCAAACACGTGAGTGTGTTTGGAAAGAATTCCGTGAATTTGGTTTATGGCGGTTCAGGCTCGGGTGAGAAAAGCGGGACGCTGGATGCGGATTTATATAGTAGTCTTGAGGATGCGGGCTTTGCGCCGAACCCCTCGCTGAGAGCATTCTATGAGAATAACGCTCAAAGTGGCAGTGGCAGGCTGTCCAATCCGGCGATAGGCGCGAGATTGGCGGGGTTCCCCACAGGCGAGACGTCCGTTGCGAGTTATACCACATCAGTCAGAAACAGCTATAGCGAGTATAGCGATGCGGCAATCATTGTTTTTTCTCGCATCGGTGGCGAAGGGTATGATCTCCCCCGGACGATGCAAGTATCATTAGATGATACGACACCGGTCGAGGGAGCAGAAAGCGCGACCGACCATTATTTGCAATTGGATGCGAACGAAAAAGCATTGCTTGAAGAAGTCAAGGCCCATTTTTCAAAAGTTATCGTTTTGATCAATAGCGCAGCGGCGATGGAATTGGGTGACCTTCAAGACGATCCGGACATCGACAGTATCCTTTGGATTGCGACCACAGGCGGAACGGGCATCAATGCCGTAGGCGATGTACTCAATGGGAAGATCAATCCATCGGGGCGGACGGTCGATACGTATGCGCGTCATTTCGATCAAGATCCGACTTGGTTCAATTTCGGCGATCAACGCGTCAAAAACGGCAATCGCTACGTGGTCGGCACGTTAAACAGACCTTTCTATTATGTCGATTATGAAGAAGGCATCTATGTGGGATATCGCTACTACGAGACAAGAGGTTTTGAAGAAACAAAAGTCAACGCTTCAAGTACGTGGTATGAGGATAGCGTCGTCTATCCGTTCGGTTATGGTTTGAGTTACACTTCATTTGATTGGGACATCGTTTCGAGTTCGTATGCGGATGGTGCGACCCTTGCGAAGGATGGAGAAATCGAAGTCACGGTTCGCGTGAAGAATACCGGATCCGTCAAAGGCAAGGAAGTCGTCCAACTCTACTATACAGCGCCTTACACATCCGGCGGTGTCGAAAAGGCCCATGTGGTGCTCGGCGCATTCGCAAAGACGAATGTCTTGAATCCGAATCAAAGCCAGAACCTCACATTGACGCTCAAGGTGATGGATATGGCATCTTACGATTATAATGATTCCAACAACAACAGCTTTGTCGGTTATGAGCTTGAAGCCGGGGCGTATGAGATCAAAATCATGAAAAATGCGCATGAAGTCGTGGATTCATTGACATATCACGTGCCATCGGGCGGGTTCAAGGTTGATTCGGATACCGAGTATGGCGTTCAACCTGTGAATCGATTCGATGATGTCACAGCGAAGATCAACAGCACAGATGTGGCAGCGACCGGTGGAACCATGACGTTGATGTCCCGTGTGGACTTCACGGGCAGCATGCCCACCACGCCGACGCTTGCGGATCGCACGGTTACGGGAGACTTCATTGCCGGACTAGCATATTCGTCGAAGCCTTGGCTTGAAGACGCAGACAAACCTTATTACGTCGATGTAGCACCGACCCAAGCATCTTCCGCGTTAGAGGGAGATGATGTCACGTTGATGCTTTATGACATGATCGGTGTCGCCTATGACAGCCCCCTATGGGATACGTTCATGAATCAGTTGACGATCTCGCAGATGTCACAATTGATCGGTAGTGGAAACTTTCATACGGAACAATTGGTCAACCTCAGCAAACCGCGCACGACCGATCCCGATGGGCCTGTCGGTTTCACGAATTTCATGGAAATCGGCGAGGCGACGGTATATGACACATGCTTTTATGCCAGCCCCGCACTTGTCGCAGCGACTTGGAACAGTGAGTTGGCGTATGAGCAAGGGAAAATGATTGGAAACGAAGGTATATGGGGTAATGATCGCGGGGACCAAGCACCTTATTCCGGGTGGTATGCGCCGGCGGTCAATATCCACCGTTCACCTTTTTCAGGGAGAAACTGGGAGTATTATAGCGAAGATGGCTTCCTGTCAGGGAAAATGGCCGCAAAAGTCATTATCGGCGCAAAAGAAAAGGGCGTGTATACCTATATCAAGCATTTCGCTGTCAATGATCAGGAAACAGACCGCGACTCCAACGGGCTGTTGACGTGGTTGGATGAACAGACGATGCGCGAAATCTATCTGAAGCCGTTTGAGATTGCCGTGAAAGAAGGGCAAACCACAGCCGTTATGTCCTCGTTCAATCGTTTGGGAACAGTATGGGCCGGTGGCAGTTATGAATTATTGACGGAAGTGTTGCGCCATGAATGGGGCTTTGAAGGCATGGTCATCACCGATTACAACGTATACAATCATATGCCTGCCGATCAGATGATCCGCGCTGGCGGGGATTTGAATCTGATTCAAGATAAACGCCCGACCACATCAACTGAAGCGTTGACCAGCACGCAAATCTCGTTGATGCGCCAGGCATCCAAGAATATTTTGTATACCGTAGCCAACAGCAATGCGATGAATGGGTTGGGAGCGAACGCAACCATCCATTACTTGCTTCCACGTTGGACGGTGACGATGATTATCGTCGAGAGTTCGATCACGGGTGCTATTCTTGTTTCGGGCACGCTGTTGATTATCCGAGCGCGTAAGAAAAAACCATCCGAAGAATAACCGCTTGCCTGATAGGGTGAGTGATGTGATTTGACCACACAAAAATAGGTATTGTTTGAGATATGAATGATACCTATTTTTGTTTACAGTGCGGATTCCCTCAGATTTCTCGAAGAAACACTTCTAATTATCAGCGGTTGATGATATGCTATTTTTGATACATGATGAGCGATCGGTATAGGGAATTGTATGTTACAAGTATGGGAGGAACCGTGATGAGGAACTTGAAGAAGCATCGGAGATTCATCAGCTTGTTCGTGTTATTTTCGTTGCTGTCGATTGGGGTTCTCCAGTGGATGGGATTCTTTCTCTTCACCGATGATTTAGCTCAAGAAATCATCCGAGATACGTCGATCCGCATAGGTGTGGCGAACGTCTTCGTAGTCTTGCTCACCTATCTGGGCTTTCGCCTGTTTCAAAAGCCGTTATTGTCTTGGGTGGGTGTATCCATAGTCATGATTCCCGGGCTGATCATCGCCATCAACAATTTTCCGATTAGCGCTTATCTGGCACAGCGGGCTATGATCACGCAACCGGTGCACGGAGTTTGGCTGTATGCGATCGAATGCGGTTCGATCGGATTGATGGAAGAAATTCTGTTTCGCGGTGTGATTTTGGTTGTGCTCATGCAACATTTTCCAAAAGACCGAGCGGGGCATTTTGCTGCTATCTTGGTATCATCTGCGATTTTTGGTTTGGTGCATCTGTTGAATCTGTTCGCGGGAGCATCCTTTCTTGATACATTGCTTCAGGTCGGATACTCTTTTTTGATGGGGTGCCTGTGGGCGGTGGTGTATCTCGCGACACGGAATTTGGTGTTTTCGATGATTTTACATGCGCTCTATAATTTTTGCGGTTCGGTGATGTTTCGCATGGGAACGGTCGTGGACCGTTTTGATGCGATCACGATTGCGATTACGGTCATCTTGGCGTTGGCTGCGACACTTTTCTATCTCGTCGTTTTTCGACGTTTGAAGAAAGCCACGGTCGAAAGCATCTATGTTTTGATTCCCGAAGCCGAGAAGTAACATTATGCATGATCAATAATCATGTGGGTTTTGAACAAACAAAAAAGAGAATTCATTGGCACCGACAAGCCAACGGTTCTCTTTTTTGTTGTTGAAGATGATGCGGTGAATCTGTTTTCTGATAACTGACAAGTGATAATAGAAAGGATAGAATTATGATAATAGTAATAGGTAGACAGTAGTCAAGGTTTAGCCGAGTTTGATGCGACGCTGAAGGACCTTATATCCCGCGGTCATGATCAAGCCACGAAGACGCCACGGAAGGTAGTTGACGATCGTGGGCATTGCTCTCCATCTCAAAAAGCGATAGAGGCTTCGATCACGGTCTTTGATGAATGCCCAGAGATCACTTAAAGCGATCCGTCGTTCGTCTTCATCTTTGGTGACAGTGAAGAAGATGGTGATCATCATGATGGCGGAAAGACAATGGAGCATATATTTCCTCAGGCCCTTTTCCATTCTCATGATATCCTCGTAGCGGTAAGCCTGGATCATTTCCTTCATCACGCGAATTTGTTGGTCATAGCGGTTTGTGAAAACGCGGATGTTGACGGATTGATCCTCTCGACCGATGTAGTAGTGGTAGAGGTTGACATCGAGATAGAATATTTTTTGCATATGAGGGAGTGGCTTATAGGAGTAGATGTTGTCGACATAGAACGTGTGCAGTGGTAAATGGATTCCACTGTTCTTCAGTTTCTCCGTTCGATAGGTCAGTGAGTGCATCAGGAGTACCTGGGCACCGTAAAAATTCCCGACTTGAGACCATTTCGCGAATCGATTGCTTTGGAAATGGCGGGAGAAGTGTCGTACAAAGAATTTTCCCTCGTTGACTTTGTCATATACAAAATTCGTGATGTAGAGATCCGCGAGTTGTTCGGATTTCTGATGTTTACGGATGGTGTCGAGCAAAGTCCTCAAGGCGTTGCCGTTAAGCCAGTCATCGGAATCGACAACCTTGAAATACAGACCTGTCGCAATGGCCAATCCCTCGTTGATTCCCGAGCCGTGGCCACCATTCATTTTGGATATGACTTTGACGATATGAGGATAGTTTTGTTCGTATTTCCGAGCGATGGTTTCGGTATTGTCGGTGGATCCGTCATTCACGACAATGACTTCAACCTCATCACCTCCGGGCACCAAAGAATTCAGGCATTGCGCCAAGTAGGCTTCTGAATTATAGGCCGGAACCGTGAATGTAATGAGTTTTTGATGAGACAACATTGATTAATTATCCTTTGCGTTTAAGGCTTCTTTTTTTTCTTCGCTTTGCGGGAAAATCAGCTTGAATATGGGGAAGAACACCCAGAAGGAAATGGCAGAGTAGATGATCATTGTGATGAAGTCGGCTAAGGTTTCACCGGTTGCGCCCATGCCCCATGTGTTCATCAACAGATTATAGATCGGTACGGTATAGAGACCTCTGGCAGCGGAAGCGAAGATGGTGATTGCCACATAAGCGATCGCGTACCACATCGCGGCTTTCCAAGGATTGCCATCCGATTTGAAGGTAATGTTTCTTTGCGCGAAGAAGTTGATTACCTGAGCGATCAGAAGGGTGATTTGAACGGCCAGGAAGAATGCAAGACCCCCGCCGCCGCCACTGGCGATCGCGCCACTTTTAAAATCAAAGATGAAATAGGAGCTACCATCGATGTTTTGGCCCAATTGCCAGATCTGGAAATTGACGTTGATCAAATTCGTGGTCGCGAAAATCCTCTTTAATACGGGCATCAGGATCATTTGGAGAACGGTGACACCATTGCTCAGCATAAAGAATACGAAGAATTGTGCCACATTCGGGAACCGTTTTTTGAACTTTTTCCATAATTGGACCCACCACTGAATGAATGCGGTTTGGCCAAGTTTATTGAAGAATTCTTTTACTTTGCCGGGTTTCTTTTCCTGAATCCCCTCAGGATCTGATACAGTCGTTGTTTTTAAATCGCTCATGTGTTATTCACCTCTATTTTTTTCATTTTGTTTTTTTTTGAACGAAGTCGACCTTCTTTGAAAAATGTTCCTATACCTTTAAAGAAGTGACCATTGAACATCATCATCAGACCATCAAGCTGTCCCCAGGATATCATACCTCCTGACATGTGGGCAAGACCCCGCATCGGCAGATGGAGAACGCCCATGGTCAATGTATTGGCAAGACTTCGGATTCCGAGAAAACGAAGGAGTTTGATACCGCCGCGCACTGCACCAGAGAAGGCTCTGCCGACCCAACGCTTGGAGTAGCGAAGTTGTTCCACAGTGGTATTATAACCGATGACCATACGATTCTTCTTGTAAAAATCATATGTTGCCTTGGGAACCGGATGACCGAGAATCTTTTCAAACTCGGCTGAGGATACGTTTTGGATGTGTCCTTTGGCATATGAAGGTATTGCTTCGAGCGGCACGGGTGAAGTGATCGTGACGCCTTCCACATGAATCGTATCTCTGAGCTTGATTTCCTTGGATGAAGAACCAACCATGACTTCGTAATCCAACGTCTCCACTTCCCACTGACGAGTCACGGGATTGAAAAATGAGAAAGCGGGTGTGCCCAACGGCACTTTGATGGTTTTGGACTCGTCCGGACGGAGCGCGACTTTGATGAATCCTTTCAACTCCATCAAGGGACGATAGACTTGCGAATTGATTGCGCGGATATAGATCTGTGCGACCTCTTTGCCGTTGACTTTTCCGATGTTCTTCAGTTTGAAACTGACAGAATCCGCACTGACTTTGATGTCTGAGTAGGCAAAGGTCGTGTAGGAAAGGCCATGACCAAACGGATATCGAGGTTTCACGTTGGCGGATGTGAAATACCTGTAGCCTACGTATAGTCCTTCGCGATATTCCGCGGTAAGATGTTTTCCGGGATAATTCAGGGCAGTCGGCGTATCTTCATATTTGAATGGAATCGTTTCTGCCAGTTTACCCGAAGGATTCACTTTTCCGACCAAGATATTCAAGGCGGCTTTTGCGCCGGCCTGACCTGAGAGATAGGTGTGGAGGATGGCGTTGGCGCGATCGGCAAAAGGCATTTCGACAGCGCTGCCACACGCAAGTACGACGATGATTTTTTTGCCTAAAGCGGCCAGTTGATCGAAGAGTCGCATCTGGTTATTTGGAAGTTTGAGGTTGCTGCGATCGATGCCCTCGACCTCGCTGAACTCATCGAGTCCAAGATAGAGGAGGATGGTATCGGCTTTTTGGGCGAGTTTGTTCGCCTTTCTGATCAAAGCAGCTGAGGGCCTTCCGCTACGTACATATCCTGGTTCATAGCCGACGACTTGAAGATCGTATGAGGCTATCGCATCGACAGTATTGTCCAATTGTGTCGGATTGACGATGGATGATCCGGCACCTTGATAGCGAGGATGCTTGGCGAAATCTCCGACTATTGCGACTTTTTCGGCCCGACGTAGCGGTAGGGCACCGCCGTCATTCTTAAGCAGAATCATCGATTCCTCAGCGATTTTTTGCGCCAGAAGATGATGTTTATCGTATTCGACTGTGACATCACTTTCAGAAACAGCTTTGTGCGTATCAAAGATGAGGGATAGGAGGCGATCGAGATTTTCGTCGAGCAACGATTCGGGAATCGTACCGTCTTGAATTGCTTGAACGATTTCGTCGTTTGTTTCGCCGCCGGTGGTGGGCATTTCCAATTCATTGCCGGCCATCAAACCTTTGACGCGATTATTCGATCCGCCCCAGTCTGAGACGACGACATTGTCATATTTCCACTCCTTGCGCAGTATATCGCGGAGGAGATGGGTGTTTTCGTTGGTGTATGCTCCGTTCAACAAGTTGTAAGAAGACATGACGACCTTGGTTTTGCCTTCACGGATGCCGATTTCAAAAGGCCGAAGGTAGATTTCTCTCAAAGTCCGTTCATCCACGACGGAATCTACTGCCATTCTGCGATATTCTTGATTGTTGGCGGCGAAGTGTTTGAGACAGGCCGAGACACCGGTAGATTGAATGCCTTTCACATAACTGGCAGCCATTTTTCCGGCGAGGAGCGGATCTTCGCTGAAATACTCAAAATTACGACCGCAAAGTGGATTGCGTTTGATGTTGATGCCTGGTCCAAGGACGACATTCACTTTTTGACTGACGGCTTCTTTTCCTAAAGCAGTGCCGAGTTCCTCGCCCAATTGGGGATCCCAACTGTTGGCGACGGTAGCGGAAGTGGGATAACAAGTGGCAGGAATACTCGCATTCAATCCCAGTTGATCGGCTGCGGCAGCTTGTTTTCTGAGTCCATGGGGACCGTCCGCCAAAAAAATGCTCGGAATGTGGTATTTGTCGATGTTCATGGTGGTCCAGAAATCTTTACCCGACATAAAAGAGGCTTTTTCTGATAATGTCATTTTTTGGATGATTGCTTGATTTTTCATAAAAAAGATCTTCCCATCTGTAATGTATTTTAGTAAAACGAGCGATTCATCGACCAGAATAAAGCGCTAACATTTTCTAGATACATTGTATCATAAAATAAGAAAACGCTCCTTTTCGGGGCGCATTCTGTTGATATCTGGGCATATATTGTCATGCATGCACGTGAGGAAGAGGAATTAAAATGACCAAGCGGAACCAGTTGTTATCGGTTTTGATGGAAACACTTCCGTCATACTTTTCCACAATGCTTTTGATGCTTTTCAGGCCATAACCGTGATAACGTGTATCTTGTTTGGTGGTCATGAAGTTTCCATAGTAGATTTGAAGTGGGTTCAGGTAAAAATTTTCAATTCGGATGAGCAACAATTCGTTTTGCCGGTAGATTGCGATTTTAATCAGACGTTTCTCCACATCGTCAATTTTCAGGACACTTTCAATCGCGTTGTCCAAAGCGTTACCGAATATGGAACACAAATCCATCGTGGGGATGAAATCCAATACTTTTCCGTCCGCGATGCAGGTGACGTTGATATCGTTGTCAAGACAGGTGATCAGTTTGGATGTCAATATCGTGTCGAGAACTTTGTTTCCGGTCTTGTATTGCGCTTCGTAATGCTTGATGCTGTTCTCGAGATCTTCGAGATACTTCTCTCGAGTGTCGGTGTCCTTCTCTGCCCGAATCGCGATGATCTGGTTTTTCAGATCGTGATATTTTTGATTGATGATATCGATGCTCTCTTGCGAAACATGATATTGCTCATATTGTTTGTTCAAGAGGTTCTCCATCGCGTTGAGTTCCATTTTGGATTTTACCGCCAGTTTATGCTCGCGTTGGGAGTATAGGATGATGATTCCGGCAAAATCCACAAGCGTTCGGATGTAGAAGATTTCTGCGGGATATCGACCGGAAATAGGCGTGTTTGCACTTACGAAACTGATGTTGCTGATGGAGAAAATCATCACAGCGATTCCGACGAACGACAAGAGATCGTTTTGGCTGATTTCAATCATCATGCCTTTCTTGAGATAGCGGGATTCAACCATGAAGACGGCAAGAAAGACCAAACCATAAATGACGACTAAAGATAGCTCGCTGAAGAAGGCGAAACGGATGTTGTAGGTTTGAATGGCATAGTAATACAACTGCCAATGAAATGATGCGGTGAACTCGGCGATGACAAATGCCAAAACAGTGATGTATCCGGAACTGATGAGGTTTTGTTCGGTCGTCACATAGATGAAAAGAAACATCAACAAAAATGCGAAAATCATTCCCGGAATCCATAATCCGATGGGGAGCGTTCCAGCGAGCAATTGAAACCCGATCATCGTTCCCATGAAACCCGCGATGGTCAAATATAAAGGTACGCCTTTCATTCTTTTTTTGGCGAAGATGATGTACAGCAAACAAAACAGCCATTCAGCGATTCCTGTGTATAACCGAGGAATATTCAGTAAGGGATCATTCATATTTTTCCTCCAAAGTGTTTTGCGAGAGCCTCAAGGAATTCTTTTTTTCTGGGCCGACTGATTTTGAGTTCCGAGTCATTGACGATCACGAAATCATCCACGACGCTTTTGACCTCGTCAAGGTTGACGAGAAAGCAGTTGTTACAGCGGAAAAAGCTACAGTCTTTCAATTCTTCCTCGATGCGTTTCAAGGGCATTTTAACCGTATGGCTGCCATTTTTTTCGTGCACAATCAAATAGTGTTTCATCGTTTCAACGTAATAGATGTCGAAGATATTGACACGAACCACGCCTTCTTTGGTGGTAAGAAGTAGGGATTTGTCCTTATGGCTTTCGATTTTGCTGATGGAGTCGGTTATTTCCTGAGAAAACGCGAAATAGGGCACCGGCTTCAACAAGAAACTAAGCGCTTTGACTTCATAGCCTTTGATGGCGTATTGGGGCATGTTGGTGATGAAGATAATGATGACTTCTTTGTCGAACTCCCGGATGATCTTGGCCGTGGACATGCCATCGAGGCGCTTCATCTCGATGTCTAAAAGGATGATGTCGTATTTCGACTCATAGTATGTCGCGATTTCATCACCATCTTGGTATTTGCTGACATCGATGATGACATTATTCTCTTTTTCATAGCGTTTTAGGTATCGATCGAGGACCTCCATGCTTTCTGGATCATCTTCGACAATGGCAACTCTGATTCTCATGACACACCTCTATGAACAAAGATTCTGTTATTGGCTGATGTTCTGCGTTTGATCGGCATGGATTCTTTTGCGTGTCCTGAACCACAAAAACATGCCTCCGAGCACCATGAGGAGGCTGATGTATTGTGAGGGGGTGGGGAATACATTATACTCTGTCGTGATGAAGCCGATGAAGCTGCCTCGGTCATCTCCCCGGATCAACTCGATCATGATTCGCCAAATGCCGTATGAAATCAGATAAAATTCGACTTCAAAGCCCCTGATTTTCTTGGCGTTTGACATAAAGGCGAACAACCCAAACAAGAACAGGGCCTCAAAGAGTTGCGTGGGGAATATTTTGGTATCAGGGAACGCTTCGTGCGCATGGCCAAAGGGAAAGACAACTCCAAGGAATGAGTCGGTAGGGATGCCGTAACAGCAACCCGCGAGAAAACAGCCGATTCGACCGAAAGCATGAGCTAAGACCACGCCGATGATGATCGTGTTCATCGTTTGTTTGATGTCCTTGTTCGGTTCTTTGTAGATGAACTTGAGCATCGCGAGCAGACAGGCTAATCCACCGATCAACCCTCCGAGAAAAGAGATTGTTCCAAAAGTGGGTTCACCTTGTTTGATAGAATGGAAGATACCATCAATGATGAAGGACGACAACAAGGCACACAATGAAGAGACACATAAAAGTACTAACAAACGGTTGGATTGCTTTCGTGTGCGCTGGTCAATCTTTTCCGATCTCTGTGCGACAAAAAAGAGCATTGCCAGGATCCCCACTCCGATCATGAAATCGTAAAGAGGAATGGTATGACCGAAGATTTCGGGTAACAGATAGGGATACATAATATCACTCCTCATGGAACATTGTATCATTTATCCGATGAATTGTGCAAAGGAAAAATATTAATCAAAAATTCGATATCCGCATTCAATATAAACGAGATCGCTGTGGATGAATCTGGATACCTCAGGTGATCGACAATGATTATTGTCGAAACAAAATCATTGTGTGATACAATACACTTGGAATGACATCATCATGTTCATGGTGGATGACTAGGAGGATCAGTGGAAAAAATGTATGATTATCTGATTGTGGGCTGTGGATTGTTTGGCGCAACATTCGCTCAAAAAATGCACGAAGCAGGAAAGAAATGTCTCATCATCGAAAGGCGTACTCATATAGCGGGAAACGCCTATACTGAAAGCATAAATCAGATTGTTGTGCATATGTATGGCGCACATATTTTTCATACGAGCGATGCAGAAATATGGGAATACGTGAACCGCTTTCTCCCCTTCAGGCGTTTTATCAACTCACCGCTCGCCTATTATCAAGGCGAGATCTACAATCTTCCTTTCAACATGAACACGTTTTCCAAGATGTGGGGGATTACCTCGCCGAAGGAAGCAAGAGCAATCATCGAAATGCAAAAGGAACAATACAAGGTGGATGAACCGAAGAATTTGCAGGAACAAGCCATCAATCTCGTAGGAACGGACATCTATGAGAAACTGATCAAGGGGTATACCACCAAACAATGGGGCATGGATCCGAAGCAATTGCCACCGTCGATCATCAAGCGTTTGCCGGTCCGATACACCTATGATAACAACTATTTTGATGACACGTTTCAAGGCATACCCCAAGGGGGATATACGGAACTGGTCAAACAGATGGTTCAAGGTATCGATCTGCGCTTGAATGAAGATTACTTTGCGCACAGAGATCTTTACGACTCGATGGCGAAAACGGTGGTCTTTACAGGCCGGATTGATCAATATTTCGATTTTTGCTTTGGTGAGTTGGATTATCGTTCGCTGAAGTTTATCCATGAAGTGATGGATGAAGACAATTTTCAGGGGAATGCGGTTGTCAATTACACCGATGTCGCGGTTCCGTACACCAGAATCATCGAACACAAGTTTTTTGATGACCCCAATTTACCAGGCACAGTCATCACCAAGGAATATCCTGCATTGATCCAAGAAACGAACGAACCTTATTATCCGATCACAGACGACAAGAATCTTGAACGATACGAGCGATATCGTGATTTCGCCCGCACAAAACGAAATGTCATATTTGGTGGCAGATTGGGCGAGTATCGGTACTATGACATGCATCACGTCATTCGCCGCGCGCTTGATTGCGCAAAGAATCAATGCGCGAAGTAATGGATGATGTGCAGAATGGCATCAGACGTGATTTTTATCATGTAACTTCTCTAAGACCGGTGCTTGAAGCGTCGGTTTTTCTATTTCACTTAATGAATACGCAATCAAATCGTTATCATTTATGCGAGAAGATTGATATAATACAGGTATATTGAGGTGATCGATGTGACTGAAGTTTCGGGGCATACGACGATTCACCAACTCGTGCAAATGGATCCAAGAGTCCAAACTGTCATGCTTGAATTGGGGTTTTCTTTAATCATCCGTCCGGTGATGCTTCAGACTGTAGGTCGGACCATGACTCTCAAAAAAGGGTGTTCATTTAGAAACATCGATTATTCACTCGCCAAAGCGGCGATGCTGGAAATCGGAATCATGATCAAGGAGGATATATGAGCGAGCTCATCAATCAATCAAAAATTCGGCAGGAACTGCTGAAGAAGATTATCCGCGGAATTCATGAAGATGGCGATGTGGAAAAGGCGAAAGCGGAGTTCAAAAAGCATTTCAGCGAAGTCTCCACGGAGGAAATATCCCAGATGGAACAAGCTTTGATTCGAGAAGGCATGGCCATCGAAGAGGTGCAAAGGCTATGCGACGTGCACGCCTCGGTGTTCGAAGGTGCTATTTCCGACATCCACCCAAAGAAAGACGTATCCAAGACCCTTGGCCATCCCGCGCAAGTGTTTGTCGAAGAAAACGACCGCATTGAACAATTGATTCAGGAGGAGATTGAACCTTACCTCGATCAAAAAGGCCCTACTGCGGTTTTGATGCTTCGCGTCGCTTTTGATCGACTGCAAGAGATTCACTATCATTATGCCCGGAAGGAGTATCTGTTTTTCCCCAATTTGGAAAAGAAGGGGATCACCGCTCCCCCGAAAGTCATGTGGGCAGTCGATGATGAGATACGCCAACAGATCAAAAAGGTGCAGATGATGTTGGGGGAAGTCAATGGTTCATTTGAGGAAACGAAGGAGTTGGTTGTCGCGACGATACAGAAAGTACGCGACATGATTTCCAAGGAAAACGACATTCTCATCCCGCTGTTAATTGATACACTATCGTTTTTCGATTGGGTCCTAATCGATGGAGCATCACCGGAAATTGGCTATTTTATCGAAAAACCCAAGCATACCTGGAAAGCAGAAGAGCCAAATGCGGAAGCAGAGAAACAGGAAGAACCCCAAACCAACGACATGATTGCTCTTGGTGTGGGGAGGTTGAATCGCGAGCAACTTGAAGCGATGCTCAATACACTTCCTTTGGATTTGACATTTGTCGATGCAGACAACAAGGTTCGATATTTCACGCAAGGTCAGGATCGGATATTCGATCGGCCATCGACCATCATCGGGAGAGACGTGAGTATGTGTCATCCACCCGCCAGTGTGCATGTCGTCGAGGCGATCGTCGATGATTTCCGTAATGGCAGAAAAGATCACGAGGACTTTTGGCTTCATGTGAAAGGCATGTTTGTACATATTCGTTATTACGCCGTTCGCGACAAAGATAACGCGTATCTCGGCACCTTGGAGGTCACGCAAGACATTCAACCATTGATCGAACTTGAAGGCGAGAAGCGTTTGCGTTCGGAGTAGTATATTTTTGGAAGGAGACCTAGAGGTGGAGATGCCACAGGTTCTCCTTTTTGTTTTGAATGGTCAGATAATTTCTCCATGAACATCCCTGTTTGCACAGAAATCCATTATTGAGAATCCTGTATTAACGCGTTAGCGCGATGCGCCATATCGACCGATTAAGCAAGGGATAACGCTTTCTTTTTGGTCTGTAATCATATATAATGAACCTGAGAAAGTCAGGTGGTATCTTGTATAAGATCAATGGAAGCAACTTGGACCTTGGGACCTTCATTCAAATTGCGCGGAAAAAACGATGTGTCGGGGTGGCTCCCGAAAGCGTACCGATGATCCAGAAAGCCCGAGATTATGTGCTAAAAGTCGTGGAACGGGAGAAACCGATCTACGGGATCAATACGGGATTCGGGAAACTATCGGATGTGGCGATCGACAAGTCGGAAGTGCGGAAACTGCAAAAGAACTTGTTGATGAGCCACGCTTGCGGTGTGGGGGATCCTTTTTCCATCGAAGTTGTGCGTGGCATGATGTTGTTGCGTGCCAATGCACTGATCAAAGGATTCAGTGGTGTGCGTCTCGAAGTGATCGAGAAAATCCTTGAGTTCCTCAACCATGATGTCACGCCAGTCGTATTCCAACAAGGAAGCTTGGGCGCAAGCGGTGATTTGGCGCCTTTATCGCATATGTGTCTCCCGTTGATCGGGCTGGGTGAAGTGATGATCGGCCAAGAAAGAATGGATGCGAAATCTGGTCTGAAACGTGCAAACATCAAGCCGTTGATGTATCTCGATGCCAAAGAAGGACTGAGTTTGATCAATGGGACCCAGGCGATGACGTCGGTTGGTGCATTTACGCTTTACGATGCCATGATCTTGGAAGAAAGCGCATCGGCATCTCTGGCACTCACCATGGAAGCGCTCCAAGCGATTATCGATGCCTTTGATCCGAGAGTCCATCAATTGCGGAACCAAAACGGACAAATCCGTGTTGCCGAGCGCGTGAAATCAATTCTGAAAACGAGTCAATGGGTCACCAAAGACGGGGAATTGCGCATCCAGGATGCATACTCGATACGTTGCGCGCCTCAGGTCCACGGGGCGGTATATGATGCGCTCCAACATGCGAAAACGGTAATCGAGGCTGAAATGAATGCGGTCACTGACAATCCCATTGTGTTCTCCGAGCAGGAAGAAGTCATTTCGGCAGGAAACTTTCATGGAGAGCCCATCGCGCTCGTGATGGATTATCTCGCGATATCCATCAGTGAACTCGCGAACATCAGCGAACGGAGAATTGAACGCTTGGTCAACTCGTGTCTTTCGAACGGAATGCCGCCTTTTCTTGTTAAGAAGCCGGGGATCAACTCGGGCTTCATGATTGTTCAATATAGTGCGGCTGCGCTGGTCAGCGAAAACAAGGCTTTGGCGCATCCTGCGAGCGTCGACTCGATTCCTTCATCGGCAAATCAGGAAGATCATGTGTCTATGGGAACGATATCCGCTCGAAAAGCGGCTTCAATATTGAAAAATGCGCAGCACGTCATTGCGATGGAACTGTTTACCGCCGCGCAAGCCATCGGTTTTCGCGGGGCGAAGAAACTAGCGCTACCGACAAAAAGATTGTATGAGGCGATCAGGGCCTTCATTCCATTTATCGAAGAAGATACGATCATGTACCCCTTTATCCATCAGTTGCATGCGTTTGTTTCCGATGGAAAAGTGGTCGATTGTATTCAGGAAGGTGACAGATGATGAAACCTTTGACGATGCTCACACTCAAAGACATATTTCCTGAACTACCGGAATATCCGAGCTTTGAGACACACGTTCGCAGAGCTCCCAAACGGGAGTTCTCTTTGTCTCAGGAAGAGATCGTCCTTGCGCTCGAGAATGCGCTGAGATACATCCCGCCGATTTGGCATGATGTCATGGCGAAAGAGTTGCTACAGGAACTGACGACGCATGGGAAAATCTATGGTTATCGTTTTCGACCCTCGGGAAACATCACTTCGAAACCGATTGACCACTATCAAGGAACGACGCTTGAGGGCAAAGCTTTTCAGGCGATGATCGATAATAACCTTGATTTCGATGTCGCGCTGTATCCGTATGAATTGGTCACTTATGGTGAAACTGGCTCGGTGATGCAGAACTGGATGCAATATCAACTGGTGAAAAAATATCTGGAGTTGATGGGCCCAACCCAGACTCTGGTGATGATGTCGGGACATCCGCTGGGGCTTTTTGCCTCAAGCGAGAATGCTCCGCGCGTCTTGATGACCAACGGGCTGATGATCGGCCAGTTCGATACCTCTCACCACTTTCTCCGCGCACAGGCTTTAGGAGTGGCAAATTACGGCCAAATGACGGCTGGGGGCTGGATGTATATCGGGCCTCAAGGTATTGTTCATGGAACGTATTCAACGCTCTTGAATGCGGGGCGGGTCAAACTCGGTATTCCTGACCACGCCAATTTGTCTGGAAAACTCTTCGTGTCTTCGGGTCTCGGCGGCATGAGCGGCGCGCAAGGAAAAGCGATCGTCATCGCCGGGGGCGTGGGATTGATTGCGGAGGTTGATGTCTCTCGGATCGAAACGCGCGTGAAACAGGGCTGGATCGACCAAGTGTACCGCGACCCCAAGGAGGCGTTCGCGGCAGCTCGGTCGCATCAAGCGTCAAAACAACCGCTCGCCATTGCCTACCATGGCAATATCGTCGATCTATTGGAATATGCGGTCGATCAGCACATCCCGATCGACTTGCTTTCTGACCAGACCAGTTGTCATGCGGTATACGAGGGTGGATACTGCCCGGTCGGCATCGATTTCGCGACACGTACTGAACTACTCGATCGTGATCCTCATCACTTCCGGTCCTTGGTGGACCAGACTTTGAGAAGACATTATCAAGCCATCAGGACGCTTACGAAACGAGGAGTCTATTTCTTTGATTATGGCAACAGTTTTCTCAAGGCGATATATGATTCGGGAATCCGGGAAATATGTTTGAATGGTCGTGACGATCTCGATGGTTTCATTTGGCCGAGTTATGTCGAAGACATCATGGGTCCCGTCTTGTTTGATTATGGATATGGTCCTTTCCGGTGGGTGTGTCTTTCCGGGAAAGAGGAGGATTTGGATGAAACCGATCGCTTAGCGATGGCATGCATCGATCCCACCCGACGCTTCCAAGACTATGACAATTACATGTGGATCAAACACGCGAAAAAGAACCAACTCGTCGTCGGCTCCAAGGCGCGGATTCTCTATCAGGACGCGCTCGGCAGACTCAAAATTGCGCTGAAGTTCAACGAGATGGTTCGCATGAATAAGATAGGGCCGATCATGCTGGGGCGGGATCATCATGACACGGGCGGTACGGATTCACCGTTCCGCGAAACCAGCAATATCAAAGACGGATCGAACATCATGGCGGAAATGGCTACCCAGGTCGCGCTCGGCAACGCGGCTCGCGGAATGAGCCTGGTAACGCTCCACAATGGCGGTGGCGTCGGTATCGGTAAAGCGATCAACGGTGGTTATGGCATGGTACTCGATGGTTCCGAACGCGTAGACCAGATACTCAAAACAGCGATGACCTTTGACGTCATGGCGGGTGTGTCTCGGCGTGCATGGGCAAGAAATCCCCATGCGATGGAAGTGGTGGAAGCTTACAATCAACTCGACAACGATTCCATGATCACTGTGCCGTATCTCGCAGATCGGGAGCAATTGAGCCTTTGGGTCCGCGAACATGTGAAAGGAGAATGAAGCGATGCGAATTATCGAGTCTGTTCCCAACATCAGTGAAGGGCGCGATCAAGAAAAAATCAAGCGCATTATGGCAAGTCTTGAAGCGCATAAAGACATCAATGTGATCGGGTGTGAACCCGATAAAGATTATAATCGGACGGTCATCTCTTTGATTGGCACACCTGAAATGATGATTGAAGCCCTGGTCGACTTGACCCGGGCAGCCGCTCGTGAGATCGACCTCAATCATCATTCCGGCCAACATCCTCGAATGGCAGCCGTTGATGTCATCCCCTTGATTCCCATCTCGGGCGTGACGATGAAGGAAGCCGTGGATTACGCACGCATACTGGGTGAAAAAATCGCTATGGATCTTACCATTCCTGTCTTTTTATATGCAGAAGCCGCAACCGAGGAGAAACGCGTCAATCTACCGAATATCCGTAAAGGCGAATTCGAAGGGATGAAGGAAAAAATAAAGGATCCCGATTGGAAACCCGAT
>JBAZGL010000004.1:0-21232 GCA_041652855.1 Candidatus Izemoplasmatales bacterium | reverse complement strand
TTCTCATCATGTTCACCGGAATCAAACATATCGAGGTAACCGACGACTCGCGCATCGACAATGCATCCGGGAAAGGTTTGTGTGGTCGCCAATACAAGGATGTCAAGCGGATCTCCGTCTTCGGCGAGGGTGTCCTCGATAAAGCCGTATTCGGCAGGATAAGTCATCTTGGAATACAATACGCGGCTCAATTTGATCCGATGCTTGATTTTATCGACTTCGTATTTATTTTGTGTCCCCATGGGGATTTCTATGATCGCTTCTACGACTGCATTCATGTGAATCACCTATTCTTTCTTTGCGATTATACTTGATTTTGCGGAGAAAATCAAGTAAATGATTTTGGAAAAACAACGTGAATAGCATTCCTTTTTATGAGGGATATGATACAATATATCATAGAGGTGTTTATTATGTTCGGTCAATTGACAGGTTTAATGTTAGGGTTTTTCCATTACATGTTGGGCGTGCTCATCATCATTGGTGTGGTGTACGTGGTGATCCTAATCTTGCGTTCCCGCAAGAAAAAAGTCTCGCACATTCCGGAAGAGCGCATTGATCAGCTCATCGCCATTTTGGGTGGCATCGACAATATATCCGGTTTTCAACCGACCGGAAGTCGGTTGAAGTTTGAACTCGTTCACATCAAAAAATGTGATTTTGAGGACTTGAAATCTTTTGGGGCGAACGGGATTTTTGTCAGTGGGAAGTTCGTCAAGTTCATGCTCTCGCCCCATGCTGACCTGTATGCGAACGAAATTCAAAAACGCATGAAGGAGCATGCCTCATGATTGAAACGAAGTATAAGATCATTTATCCCTTCGGACTGCATGCGCGACCGGCCACGATGCTTGTCGGAAAAGCCAATAGTTTTCAATGTGACATGGTTTTGGAATGCGATGACCGACGGATCAATATGAAATCGATCATGGGGGTCCTTTCGCTTGGCATTCCGCAAAACAAAGTGTTCAAGATCATTTTCACGGGAGCCGATGAACAACAAGCTCAGGAAGCGATCACCCGAGTCATCGCGGATATCAACCAATTATGAATCTCATGGGGTAAGACGACAATAAACCAACTTCGATTGGTTTATTTTTTTCGTCCCAAGCCGATCTTTTGCTTGATTTTCCGGAGTTTCTTTTGCGCGTAAGCGCTGGCAATTTCTCGGCCCTCGTCAAGGATGCGGTCGAGCTCGGATGAGGATGTGATGGCATCATAGCGTGCTTTGAGCGGTTTCAGCGTCGAGGCGACGATGTGTGCCAGGTCTTCTTTGAACTCTTTATAGCCCTTCGATTCGTATTTGGTGCAAATATCTTGAATCGACAACTCTGTAAGAGCTGCGTAGATCGTGAGAAGATTGCTGACACCTGGCTGATGGACGGGATCGAATTGGACGATGCCGATAGAGTCGGTGACGGCGGATTTGATTTTTTTGATGATGGTCGCTTCGTCATCAAATAGGGATACATAACCTTTGTCCGATTCGTCCGATTTGCTCATTTTCTTTTCGGGGTTTTGCAAGTCCATGACCCTTGCACCGACTTCAGGAATGATGGGTTCCGGAACTTTGAAACAATCGCCATAGCGGTGATTCATGCGGATGGCGATGTCGCGCGCGAGTTCGAGGTGTTGCTTCTGGTCGTCACCGACGGGGACATAATCCGCATCATAGAGCAAGATATCTGCCGCCATCAATGCAGGGTAGGTGAACAAAGCAGAAGTGAGACTTGTGTCTTGTTTCCTGTTTTTGTCTTTATACTGTGTCATCCGTTCCAGTTCACCCATATAGGTGTTGCATTGCAAAAGATATCCCAGTTCCGCGTGTTGGGGAATCTCGGATTGGATGAACAAAACGGTTTTGGCAGGATCAAGTCCGGCAGCGAGGTACATACCGGCCACTTGGCGAATGGCGGTAAGCAGATCGGATTTTTTTTGTTCGACCGTGATGGCGTGCAAATCAGCGACGAACAAGTAAAAAACAGCATCATCCATGTGTTGCTGGAGTTGGACAAACTGCTTGATGGCTCCAATGTAATTGCCTAAGGTTAATGAACCCGAGGGTTTGATGCCAGATAAAATGGTTTTCATAACAGACCTCCTAAAAAATAAAAAAATCGCCCAAATACAAGGACGATGTTGTCGCGGTGCCACCTTAATTCCGACACATTCATGCCGGCGCTTGATCCTGATAACGCGGGAAGCGGATGCGATTGACATCACTCCATGGTCCATTCCCTCTGGGTCCGTCCTTGTTCGCACCTGCCACAAGGTCTCTGATAGCGGAAAAGAAGAGGTACTCATCCATATCTTCGTTTTCATCATTATAGCATGGGAATCAGGATATTTCAACTCACAATCATGTGGTTCGTAAAATTATTCATATCGGTTATACGGGGACGATGACTAAAAATCGGACAACCCATCATGGGATGTCCGATCTAAAGATGAATGAAGCGCGTTTATTCTTGGATGACGCTTTCAAGTTGATTGACGAGATCTTCCATGCGTTTGACGACGGCGAGGAAACTGTCCTTTTTCGTCAAATCCACGCCTGCGGTCTTCAACTGGTTCATCGGATAATCGCTTCCTCCGGAAGACAATAGACCGATATAGCGGTCGAATGCGCCTTCGACACCGGATTTCACGTCTTCATAGAGTTTGAGCGATGCGGCGAAACTTGTCGCATATTGGTAGACATAAAACGGTGTGTAGAACAAATGAGGAATGTAGGCCCAGACGTATTGCTTGACCGTTTCCTCGGTGATGTCGATATCATAGAACTCCTGATAGAGCTTGATCATGACTTGCGATAAATGATCGGCAGTGATCGGTTGACCGGATTCGATCATCCGATGGGTTTCGAGCTCATAAATGGCAAAGAGGGTCTGGCGATAGAAAGTGGCGAGAATGTCGTCGATCGCACGTTGCAGCAACATGATCTTTTCGGATTTTGACGCGTTGCTTTCGTGAATGAAGTAATCGAGGAGATTGTGTTCGTTGAACGTCGAAGCGACTTCAGCGACGAAGATGGTGTATTCTTGCAAGAGGGGTGGCTGATGTTCCATCGCATAGAGCGAATGCATGGAATGACCTGCCTCATGCGCGAGCGTGAAGACGTCCGCAAGCGTGTTGGAGTAATTCAGCAAAATGAAAGGATGAACGTCGGGAATAGAAGAAGAATAGGCACCGGTGCGTTTGCCGGGTTGTTCTTCCACATCGACAAAACCATCGCGGATGACTTCGCGTGCCTTGGCTTGGAAATCTTCTGGGAAATGGCGGATTGATGCAAAGAATAAGGCTTTTGCCTCTGCGTATGAGTATTGTTTGTCACTGCGCGCAAGTTCGAGAAAGCGATCATATGTGTGGTGCTTCTCGAGACCGAGGATTTGCTTGCGCAAGGCGAGATACTTCTTGATCGGCGCCGTATGATTGCGGGCGACTTCCGAGAGAGAAGCATAGACTTCGGTCGGGATTTGGTTGTTGAAGAGGTAACTTTCCAATGAACTGGCGTATTTGCGTGATTTCATCAGCGCATAATCAGCTTCAAGGACCGTTTTATAGATTTGGGCATAGGTGTTTTTGTGGGTGTCGTAATAAGAGAACACGGCTTCAAAGATATCTTTGCGCTCTTTCGCGGATTGACTCTTCTGAATGAATGCCCGGTAATTGCTGTTGGTGATCGTGACGATTTCTTTGGAGTCGAGCATCACGTCAACGTTTTCGATATCCGCGACAGAAAGGGAACTGTACAGCGATCTTCCCGAATCCGCGAGCTGATTGAAATTGGCGAGAAGCATCTCCGCTTCGTCGTTGAGGATGTGTTCTTGTCTCAGGAAGAGTTTTTCGAAGATGAAGCGGAACTCATGAATCTGAGGGTTGTTCTCGACAAATGCGATGACTTTGTCTCTTCCGAGTAGGATGAGTTCAGGCTCTTCAAAAGATATGGCTTGTTGGAGTTGGGCAAAAGCAATCTGAACTTCCTGCAGACGTGCGGATTTTTCCATATCCTTTTTGTTCAAATCACTTGAAAGCGACGCATAAAGGTACACGCGATAGCCGACTTTCTGCAATTCTTTCTGTAAGGAAAAGTATTCGACAAAAGTATTTTCCGAAGATAGTTTACCTTTATAAGTCCCGAGTTTCGCGATTTTTTCTTTTGTTTCCTGAAGGGCTTTTTGGTAGGCTTCGTCTGTTTCAAATAAGTACGATAAATCCCATTTCATGGATGTTCTGACCTCCTGATTTCTAATATCTTCCATTATACCACTCTTTTTTTGGAAATGGATTACAAAAACACTTCAGTATGGTATAATTATAGAACGAAAGCGAGGTACATATCATGATTACGCTATACACCAGTTCGAGCTGTTCCTCGTGCCGCAAGGCAAAAAAATGGCTCGAAGATAACCAAATTCCCTTCAGGGAAAAAAATATCATCGGTATCCGTTTGACCCGAGATGATATCATCAATATGCTCAAATACTCGGAAAACGGCTTTGAAGACATCATTTCAACGCGTTCAAAGGTATTCAAGGAACACGATCTTGATACGGAAGAGATGAAGTTTGGCGAGTTGGCAGATTTCATCATCGATAATCCCACGATATTGAAGCGTCCGATTATCATCAATGACAAGATCATGCAAACCGGATATAACGAGGATGAAATCCGCGCGTTTATTCCGCGTCGATTCCGTGATGAGATAATGTGTCAGGAATGCAAGGAGAATTGTGAGTACAAACGTTGTGTATCACAAGGGTTGGTGCGCACGAAACGCGTGACTTTGACTTGATCAAAGATGTGTGAAGACGTTGGATTCATATGAATCCGGCGTTTTTTTTCTGTCCATTGGATAGACCGCATCACGCGCAGAAACCAAGGCGTTTGTAAACGTTTTACAAACGGCGATATATTGTATTATTCATGATTATAGTATATAATATCTATGGATCAAAAATACACTGGAGGTATGAAAATATGGCAGTCAAAGTAGCAATTAATGGTTTTGGAAGAATTGGACGTTTAGCTTTTCGGATTATGTTTGGCAATACCGATTTTGATATTGTTGCGATCAATGATTTGACGGATGCACGGCAGTTGGCGTATTTATTGAAATACGACAGCAGCCAAGGCAGATATGGTCGCGATGTCACATTCGAGGATAACTATCTTGTCGTCGAAGGAAAGAAAGTACCTGTTTATGCACAAAAAAATCCACTGGATCTTCCTTGGAAGGATCTGGATGTCGATGTCGTATTGGAATGCACCGGGATTTTCACATCAAGAGAAAAAGCATCATTCCATCTTCAAGCCGGAGCGAAGAAAGTCATCATCAGCGCTCCCGCGAAAGAAAAAGACATTCCCACAGTGGTTTTCGGAGTGAATGAAGGTTCGCTTTCCGGATCGGAAACGATTATTTCCGCCGCTTCATGCACGACCAACTGTCTCGCTCCGATTGCGAAGATTCTCGATGAGAATTTCGGCATCGTGAGAGGGTTCATGACAACTGTTCATGCGTACACGAATGACCAAGCGACACTCGATATCCCGCACTCCAAAGGAATCGACAGCCGTAGAGGCCGCGCAGCAGCCGCCAATATCGTTCCCACCACCACGGGTGCCGCCAAGGCTGTCGCTCTCGTATTGCCGCAACTTAAAGGCAAGATGGACGGCATCGCTTTACGCGTACCGGTCATTACGGGTTCGGTCGTCGACCTCGTTGTGGAACTTGAAAAGACCGTGACCAAAGAAGAAATCAATCAAGCTGTCAAAAACGCTGCTTCAGATGTCGTCGGCTATACTGAAGACCCGATCGTGTCAAGTGATGTCATCGGCATGAGCGTAGGCACTTTGTTTGACGCTCAAAGCACTGTTGTTTTGAACACTGATGGAAAACAACTCGTCAAAGTGATTACGTGGTATGACAATGAGTATTCGTTTACCGCGCAGATGGTACGCACGTTAAAATACATGGCTGCGTTAAAGTAATGAAGTGAAAGCATCCTTCGGGATGCTTTTTTGAAAGATAGGGTTTTGTGGATGATGGAATTCATTTATGATGTTTTGGAAAAATTCGAACAATTTATCTTGGATCACTCATGGTTCGCACCGCTTTCAACGGTGCTTTTGCCGTTTATCGAAGCATTGATCCCTTCTTTGCCGTTGACGATTCTGATCGGGTTCAATCTCAATATGATGGCGACGATTTACGGTGCGACCCAAGGTACGTTTCTGACGGTGCTGCTTTCGACGTTGGGATCATTTTTGGGCATGTTGCTGATATTCATCATCATCCGC
This sequence comes from Candidatus Izemoplasmatales bacterium, assembly GCA_041652855.1. Lineage (GTDB taxonomy): Bacteria > Bacillota_I > Bacilli_A > Izemoplasmatales > Hujiaoplasmataceae > JAAYZB01. Next base: position 14,932 of record JBAZGL010000004.1, on the reverse strand, counting down.
GTGACACTCGCGCCCTTTTTCGCGAAGCGTGTTTCAGAAAACAGGTATGGAAAAATGTTTCTCAATGCCGTGGAAGGACCGAATGTCTTCTTGATACTCGTCATCATGTCGAATCCGTTTTTGCCTTCCTCGATTCTCAATTACGCGTTGTCTTTGACCCGCACCAGCGTGCGGAGATATTTGTTTTTGACGATCACATCACGGTTGATCATCATCATTTTCCTGGTATTCCTTGGCAGTATTTTCGATATTCAAAACCATCCCATGAATATCCTGTGGTTGGCCTTGTTCTATATGGCCCTCTTCGGCATCTGGTATTTCTTTTACCATCATTACCGAAAAAACAAACCCAAGAATCCAGAAGAGTAAGTGGTTCACGTCAATTTCACCTGATGAATCACGCCTTCAGCCGCTCTTTTTATCGTAGAGCCTTTGTGTCTCAATGATTTAGTGATATAATGTTGCCATAGATTTCGAGGTGATTGTACATGAAGATTCAAAAAGAAGAATTGATCAAGCGACGTCAAGCCCTATTCTCAATGATGCAAAAACGGTCATTGGCACTGGTGTATTCGGGGGAAGCCCCCCATAAAACGTTGGACCAGTTTTATGCGTATACACCGAATCGGAATTTCCAGTATCTGACTGGAATCGCGAGGGAGCGGTTTGTTTTGGTCATGCTCAAGAAGGATGTCGAGACCTATACTTTTTTGTTTATCGAATCTGACAGCGAGGAAGCGACGAAATGGACAGGTAAACGCCTGATGCGGGCAGAAGCCTCGGAGATTTCCGGTATTCCTCTTGATGATATCGGCTATGTGGCGGATTTGCCAGAATTCTTGAGTCAGAAGATTCTGTCCGACTCGCGCAAGTCTTTGATCGGCATGCCGAAGATCTTGTATTTGGATTTGTATCGTCCCCGGCCTTTGACGAAACCCATCAGCATGCTTTACGCCCAAGACATCATCGAGAATTATCCTGAGCTCGCATTGATGAACTTGTGTGAACTGATCGACCAGCTCAGGCGGGTCAAGTCGACGTCGGAAATCGCGCTGATTCAAGAAGCGATCCAGCATACGCGTTCAGGTATCGAACGCATGATGAAAGAAGCCAAAGTCGGCATGAATGAGCGTGCGTTGGCATCGTTGTTCGAGTATCAAATCAAACAGAGTGGCAGTGAAGGCTTGGCCTTCAACACCACTGTCGCTGGAGGACCGCGTGCGGTGGTATTGCATTACGAAGATAACGATCAATCGATAGAGGACCCATCACTGGTCCTGTGCGATCTCGGCGCTGTGGCGGGCGGTTATAATGCGGACATCACGCGCACCTTCCCGATCAACGGGAGATTCACACCGCGACAAAAACAACTCTATGAAGCGGTGTTGGAAGTCAACAAAGCGGTGATCGATCAGATTCGTCCCGGTGTGATGGTCAAGGATCTCAATGCTTTTGCGAAAGATGAACTCGCGAATAGGTTGTTGGGATTGGGTATCATCAAGGACAAGATGGATGTGGATCGGTACTACTACCATTCGGTGAGCCATTATCTCGGTTTGGATACCCATGATGTGGGCACCTATCAAGTACCGCTTGAGCCAGGGGTCGTGTTGACAGTCGAACCGGGGCTCTACATTCCTGAAGAACAGATCGGAATCCGTATCGAAGATGATGTTGTCGTGGTTGAGGATGGTGCGATCAACCTCAGTGCTGACATCATTAAAGAAGTAGATGAGATCGAATCATTCATGAAACGATAACCCTGGAGGAACGAATGCATTTCGTTGAAGGCGAAATTCAACAATACCTCTTTTACAATGAGGAGAGTTCATATTCGGTCATCAAGATTGACATCCACGATACCGATGAACCCACGATTGCACGCTATGAACCCACATTGATCATATGTGGGTTTTTTCCCCGTCTTGAGTTAAAACAGAACTATCGCTTTTTCGGTCAAGTGACCGATCATCCGAAATATGGCATCCAATTTACCGCCAATCGTTTCGAACAGGTCGTCGAACGCAGCGATCGTGGCGTCATCGAATACTTATCTTCGGACTTGTTCAAGGGAATCGGTCCCAAAACGGCACAAGCCATCGTGACGCACTTGGGTGTGGATGCCCTCGACAAGATTATGGACAATCCGGATGTACTGGACGGGATTGCCCTCATCAATCCGGGCAAAAAGGACATCATCGCCAGAACGCTGAAGGAAAACCGGCAAATGGAAACGACATTGGTATGGCTCTATGGGTTCATGATTTCACCGCGGATGGCGATGAAGATTTATCAACGTTTCGGTTTTGCCTCTGTCGATGTCATCAAGCAGAATCCTTATGTTCTGATGAATGAAATCGAACAAATCGGATTCAAGCGTGCGGACGAGATCGCGCTCAAGATCGGTTTCTCACGCGACCATCCATTGCGAATTCAAGCGGTTTTGTTATACTTGCTTTCTGAATACATGAACAAATTCGGCGATACCTATGTGGATAAGGAACCGTTAATCGACTATGCCGCACAGTATTTGAATCAATCGGGGAGCATCGATTTGGATCTTTCAGTCATAGGCGAACAGGTTGACGCGTTGGTCATGGATGGTCAAGTCGTCGACATCGAGCGACGCTTGAGCTTGGCGTCGATCTATTTTCCTGAGAAAGCACTGGCCACATCTCTGATCCATCGGATCCAAGGGCCGGGTGAAACGGCCGATACATCGATGATCGAGAAGTACCTTGATGCATTCGAGCTAGGCCAAACGATCCAGTACACGGACAAGCAACGTCAAGCCATCATCACAGCACTCACGAATGATCTGACGATCATCACGGGAGGACCGGGAACGGGTAAAACGACGATCATCGATGCGATTGCCCATATTTTCTCGATGATTCATCACAACTTGAGTGCGGATGATATCAAACTCGCTGCGCCGACCGGCAAGGCCGCCAAACGTTTGAGCGAAGCGACTTCGCGTGAGGCCACGACGATTCATCGATTGTTGGGCTATGATTACGAGGGCCGTTTCACCTACGACAAACACCATCCACTGAGGGCAGAACTTGTGATTATCGATGAAGTTTCGATGATGGACACGCTACTGGGTTATCATTTCTTTCAAGCATTGTCCTCAAAGACGAAATTGGTTTTGGTCGGAGACCATAACCAACTCCCCTCGGTCGGACCGGGGCAAGTGCTGAGCGATTTGATCGATTCATCGTTGATTGATGTGGTTTATCTCGATCGGATCCATCGTCAAGCCCAGGATTCTGCGATTGTGTCCTTGGCGTACGACGTCTTGCATCAGCACCTTTCTGAAGAGGTGTTCAATCGGCACCCGGACCGGGAGTTTATCTTGTGTCGGGAACTTATGGTGCCGGACTATATTTTGAAATCCATTCATAGTGCACGTCAAAGCGGTTATACGCTGCTTGATGATATCCAGGTGCTGATTCCCATGTATAAGGGCGCAAATGGGATTGATCGGATCAATCAACTCATTCAAGAGCGTTTCAACGCCCATAACAAGGCATATCAGATCGTTTCGGGGGATCGTCGTTTCCGCTTGAACGATAAGGTCATGCTGCTTGTCAATCAACCGGAAGACGGTGTGATGAACGGCGATATCGGCATCATCACGGACATGATCGAAGACAAAGAGATGATCGTGGATTTTTCAGGGATTCACGTAAAATACAATGTCAATGATCTCGACAACATCACGCTTGCCTACGCTATCAGCATCCACAAAGCTCAAGGAAGCGAGTTTCGCGTGGTGATTCTCCCACTTGTAAGGAGTTATCGGATCATGTTGAAGCGAAAGTTGCTCTACACCGCGATCACACGCGCGAAAGAGCATTTGATCATGATCGGCGACAAAGAAGCCCTACATTACGGGGTTTATGACCACGAGCCACCCCGAAAGACATGGCTCCGAGAAATGCTGAAACTACCCGAAGAAACAAAGCCGAAACCGACGATTGCGGATTTTATGTAATTGTGGCGAAAACATTGCATTCATCGTTCAAATGGTGTATAATACCGGTAAATCGATGCGAAAGCCAAGTAGCGATCATGATGGTGCTTCAGAGAGTCCGGACTCGGTGTGACCGGATGCACGCTTGAACCGCGAAGCTCCTTTCAAGAGGCGGCAAAACCGCCCGCAGTTCTGCGTTATGGACATCGAGTGCTAGATATTCTAGAACAAAGGTGGTACCGCGTTCAATCGTCCTTTACTGAAAAGGATGATTTTCTTTTTGTGGAGGTTATGACATGAAACATTTAAGTGGCAACGAAATCCGGAAACTATGGCTTGATTTTTTTCAAAGCAAAGGTCATTCCATCGAAAAAGGCGCATCATTGATTCCCATCGATGATCCGACTTTGTTATGGATGAATGCCGGTGTCGCGGCGTTGAAGAAGTATTTCGACGGTTCCCAGACTCCGAAAAACCCGAGGATCGTCAATGTCCAGAAATGCATTCGCACGAATGACATCGAACGGGTCGGGAAGACGGCGAGACATCATACGTTTTTTGAAATGCTCGGTAACTTCTCAATCGGCGATTATTTTCGTGAAGAAGCGGTGAAGTGGGGTTACGAGTTGTTGGTTTCGGATAAGTGGTTTGGTTTTGATCCGAACAGATTGTACATGACCGTCTACCCGGATGACTTAGACACACGGAAGTTATGGGAAGCTCAGGGAATTGATCCGACGCATATTGTCGCGACCGAAGACAGCAATTTCTGGGAAATCGGCGACGGACCGTGTGGACCCTGCACGGAGATTTTCTATGATCGCGGACCCGAGTATGGCGACTTTGGTGTGGATGCCATTCGCGATGATATCGATAACGAGCGCTTTGTGGAGATTTGGAATATCGTCTTTTCACAATATAATGCGATTTCGGGGCTGCCACGTTCGGCATATCCGGAATTGCCGAAGAAAAACATTGACACCGGTTCGGGTCTTGAACGGATCGCGATGGTGTTGCAAGAAGTCACATCCAACTATGAAACCGACTTGTTCATGCCGATTATTGAGCGGATCGAGGCGATTTCAGGAATCGACTACACAGGTCAGATGTCTTTCAAAGTCATAGCTGATCATATCCGTACCGTTACTTTCGCTATCGCGGACGGCGCATTGATGAGCAATGAAGGTCGCGGCTATGTCTTAAGACGCCTGTTGCGGCGTGCGGTCAAACATGGCAAGAAGCTCGGAATCGAACGGACGTTCATGGCGGAGTTGGTCGATGTGGTCGGTGAGATCATGAACGATTTCTATCCCTACGTCAAGGCCAATGCCGAGCTGATCAAGCAGATCGTCTCCCAAGAGGAAGCGAAGTTTTTGGAAACCCTGGCGACGGGAGAAAAGAAGTTCACGCAAATTGTCCAGGCGACAACGCAAAAAACGATCAGTGGCGCGGATGCGTTCATGCTCTATGACACCTTCGGGTTTCCCATCGAGTTGACTATCGAGTATGCCGAAGAGATCGGATATGATGTCGATCAGGACGGGTTTCAAGGGGAAATGCAAGCGCAACGCGATCGCGCAAGACATGCCAGAAAAGATATTCAATCGATGAAAACCCAAAATGAGGCTTACCTGGATTTCACTGAACCTAGTGAGTTCGTCGGTTACGATGTTTCTATCGTCGAAACCAAGATTATCAAGGTGTTCGACGATGGTGTGGTACTCGAGAAAACACCGTTCTATGCGACCTCGGGCGGACAAGTCTCAGATACGGGAGTCATCTACAACGACGATTTTCAGATACAGATCACCCATGTGGAAAAGCTCCCGAACCATCAGTTCATCCATCATTTTGAGACTAGCAAAGTCATGCCCATAGAGGGTGCGAAGGTCACGGCAGCGGTCAATCAGGAAAGAAGAAAGATGATCACCTATCATCACTCGGCGACACATTTGTTGTTCAAGGCTTTACGTGACCATCTCGGATCCCATGTCTCGCAACAGGGTTCACAGGTGTCGGATCTGTTCCTCAGGTTTGATTTCAATCACTTTCGCTTGCCTTCGGATGAAGACATCCTACACGTAGAACACCAGGTCAATCAAATGATTGCATCCCCATATCAAGCGAAAACCATGATTCTTCCCGTCGAAGAAGCGGTGAAGAAGGGTGCGATTGCGGAGTTTGGAGAAAAATATGACGACTTGGTGCGCACCGTCGACCTCAAATACACCTTGGACCTCTGCGGAGGTACGCACGTCAAAGATATTCATGACATCCGCCGTTTTGCGATTCGCGCCGTATATTCGATTGGTTCGGGAATCTACCGGATTGAAGCTTTGGCGAACCAAAGGGTCGAAGCCATCATTGAAGCTTTCAAGGGGACGGATGAGAACATTGCCGGCATCTTGCACAAAGCAGAGACCATCGTTCAGAACGCGAGAGAAAAAGGCATCGATCTGCAAGGTGTCGCATTGTCTGAATTCGCATTAACCTACAGTTATCAAGACATGATCCATAAACGGCAACAATTCGAGAACATCCAGCAACAAGTCAAGGAACTCGAAAAGCAATACAATCAGTTGCTCGCGGCTTCTACGACCCGCGTGTTGGATACGTATCTCGAACATGTCCACGATCACAAACTGATCATCTCCGTCGGAGAACTGCCGATTCAGCAGTTGAAGCAATTGGCGGATAATTTGTTTCAAGCGATGGAGGGTGGATTTGTCTTTCTTTCCTCCAGCGATCAAGGCAAGGTTTTGTTCGTGGCCAAGAGTTCAATCGCAGAATATCATGCGGGCGAGATTGTGAAGTTCGCAGCGCAATTGGTCGGTGGTAACGGTGGAGGCAGACATGATTTCGCACAAGCCGGCGGCAAGGACGTGGATCAAATCCCGACGGCGATTGACCAAGTGAAGGAGCGACTCTCATGAGGGTGCTCGGACTGGATCTCGGATCGAAAACCCTCGGCATGGCACTCAGCGATCCGAGCGCGATTCTCGCCACGGGAATCGGAACCCTACGTTTTCCGGAACATGATTATGACTACGCATTGCATGAGTTGATGCAAGTCATCGAGCGCGAGAAAGTAGGAAAGATCATTCTCGGGCATCCGAAAAACATGGATAATACATCGGGTTTTCAAGCCCAAGTCTCAGAAGAATTCAAACAAAAGATCGAAGGGCAATGCGATATCGAAGTCGTTTTATGGGACGAGCGCTTGACGACGCGCATGGCGCATCACGCCTTGTTTCAAACGCATTCCAAACGGAACACCAAAAAACAAAAGGTGGATCAAATAGCAGCCACCGTTCTATTACAAAGCTATCTTGATAGCAGAAAGCAGGGATAAAAATGGAAGATAAAGAATATTTGATCGTCACGGATGAAAACGGCCAAGAGATCGAGTGCGAGATTGTCATGACCTTTACGAGCGATGAATTTAACAAATCCTATGTCGTCTACCAAATCAAGGATGACGAGTCCGGTGAATATTATGCGGCATCCTATCGTCCGGAAGACGGGGATGAAGGTATGCTCGGAGAAATCGAGGATGACGCCGAATGGGATTTGATCGAAGAAGTCCTTGAAAGTTTTCTAGAAGAAGCAGAAAGCGAGCATTCCCATGAAACTGAGGCCGAGCAAGAATAAGCGATTGTGGCTATTTGGGGGATGTAGCGGGTGTAACGACATGAATCGTCGCCTGTCTCTCCCACGGACCGCGTGAGCACATCGCCGAATGCGCCAACCATGCAGGATGACACGTTGGCGTTCATCAAGCACATCATCACCGAACGATCGATTGCGCGCATTCTCGAACTCGGTGGTGGTTTTGGCTTTGGCACGATTCGGCTCGCAGACATCTCTCAAGCGGACATTATCTCGATCGAGATTGACCACGACCGGTGCGACATGGCAAAAAAACAGGTGGAAGCAGCCCATTATTCTGCGCGTGTCCAAGTCATCGAAGGAGATGCATTGACCATCGATCCACTCCCCTTGGGGAAATTCGGTCTGATCATCATCGACGCTGCGAAGACGAAGTATCAACGTTTGTTCGAGCGCTATGCGCCCATTCTGGAAAACGGCGGCGTGATGTTGAGCGACAACGTGCTGTTCCGCGGTCAGGTGCAACATCCGGAAACGATCCTCAGTCGCAACCGCCGTCAACTCGTTCAAAAGATCACCCGCTATAATGAATGGCTTAGCCAACTTGAGCATTACGAGACAACCTTTTATGATATTGGAGACGGCATCGCGGTCTCCATCAAAAAGGAGTGATTCTGATGCGAATCGTCGCGAAAATGCACCACTTGACAGAATTAGAAACCTTTATGGAGATGAATCTGGATGTTTTTTTGCTTGAGACGCCTTACGCCAAAGCAGCGAAACATCCCTTTTCTATGGATGACATCAAAGGACTGACCGCATCCGTGCATCGTCAAGGAAAGAAAGTGTATCTGCTCATGGACCGGATGATTCATGAGGGCGATCTTTCGGGCATCACTGGATATCTCTCAGAAGTCAGTTCTTTCGTGGATGGAATCGTCTTGGCGGATATCACCGTGGCGATCATCTTGCAGAAACTCGGGGCACCCCGGATTGGGATCTATCAACCCGGACCTTTGAATACCCATCATCACATCGCATCCTTCGTGCAGGATCTGGGTATGCGTGGTTGGGTGCTCGCTCCGGAGTTGACTTTATCCGAGATTGAATCCATTACATCTGTGGACTCCGGTGTAGAAATCGGTTTTCAAGGGTTCGGACATATCGAGATGTTTCACACGAGAAGGCATCTGTTGACGTCGTTTTTCACCCATGAGGCACAAAGTTTTGATCCACAAGCAACCTATTTTCTCAAAGAGGCGTCACGTCAAGAGTATTATCCCATCATCGAAAGTGAAGAAGGAACGACGATCTATCGTCCTATCATGTCCTCGCGCGCATACCTTGACCGCTTGCGCGCGTGTATCGATGACGTGTATCTGATGCGTCTGGATATCGATGATGATACTTATTTCCAACAAGTCAAAGCCTATCTGACCGGAGATTTTTCTCTGATTCATGAAGAGGGATATTCTATAGGATACCTCGAGAAAATGATCGATATGGATCCTGAGGTGGGCTCATGAAACCGGAATTACTGGCCCCTGCGGGTGATTTGGAAAAGGTCCGGATTGCGTGTTTGTACGGGGCCGATGCCGTGTATATCGGCGGAAACACCCTATCACTTCGCGCACGCTCTGATGTGATGGAGTACGCACAGATTCATGAAGCGGTACGCATCGCGCACGGGTACGGAAAGAAACTGTATCTCGCGGTGAACATCATCATGCATGAAGCGGATCTCGACGGCTTGGACGAACAATTAGTGGCATTGGCGGCCACGGGCGCCGATGCGTTCATCTGTTCCGATCCGTACATCATCGAACGGGCTTTGGCATTGACGCAGACCGATATCCACCTTTCGACGCAGATGAGTGTGACCAACAGCATCGCGGTGAATGAATGGCAAAAACGCGGAGTCAAACGCGTGGTGTTGGCCAGAGAACTCACCATTTCGGAGATCAAGGCCATTCGTCAAGCGACGACGATGGAACTCGAAGTGTTCATCCATGGCGCGATGTGCTCCGGCTATTCGGGGCGGTGTACTCTGTCGAACTGGATGGCGGATCGCGACGCCAACCGAGGCGGATGTGCCCATAGTTGCAGGTGGGCTTATGATCTATACCAGGGACAGACGAAAATCAGTGACGCGTTTTATCTCGGGGCGACGGATCTCGAGGCAAGCGATTATATGGATGAACTTGATAAAATCGGCGTCAACTCACTTAAAATCGAAGGCAGGATGAAATCCGTCCATTATATCGCATCCATCACGAGCGCTTACCGACAACTCCTCGATGATCGAGATCGTGTGCATCTTCAACCGATGGCGCATCAATGGTTGAGCCGTGCCAAAAATCGGCCTACGGGTGTCGGTTTTCTGGGAGGACGCGACCATGTGGAACAAATCTACGCCCATACACCCCTCGGAAAGACCGCAGTTTTTGTCGGACTCGTCATCGATTATGACCCTCTGACACGGTATGCCCTTGTGGAACAACGCAATCATTTCCGACCTGGTGATGTCGTCGAGATCCTATCTCCGAAAGGCATCAAAGGAAGTATCATCATCGAGAACATCATCAATAGCGAGGGCATGCCTATCGATGCCGCGAGGCATCCGCAAGAAACTGTCAGCATTCCCTCGGATATTGTTTTGGAACCCTATGACATGTTAAGGAGCGTGCGAGATGCATAAACCGATTATCATCGCCGTGGCGGGCGGATCCTCGTCCGGAAAAACGACGGTGGTCGAAAAGATTTTGGCCAATATGGGCGATTATCCCATTGTCGTGATCAAGCATGATGATTACTATAAAGACCAAGCCGACATGTCGTTTGAAGACCGTCGTTTGGTCAATTATGATCATCCTTTCGCATTGGACAACGATTTGTTCTATGAACAACTCACGGCATTGATTTCGGGTGAAACCATTGAGAAGCCCACCTATGATTTCGTGAAACTTACGCGTGCCGAGAAGATTGAGGTAATCACGCCGGCGAAAATCATCATCCTCGAGGGCATCTTGATTCTCGAGGACGATCGGATTCGACAACTCGCGGATATCAAGATTTTTGTCGAGGCCGATGATGATCTTCGCTTTATTCGCAGAATGATCCGCGATACCCAAGAACGCGGGCGAACGATCGAAAGCGTGATCGATCAATATCTGCAAACAGTCAAACCGATGCATTTCGCTTTTGTGAAACCCACAAAGCGATATGCGGACATCATTATCCCCAACGACTATTCTCACGATGTGGCCGTGGATTTAATTAAAGCGAAAATAATGTCTATCTTAAATAAATAAATTGTGCTATAATATACAACACTTATTAATCAGGAGTGAATCATGGAAAATACATACAAACTAACCGAACAAGGTTATCAAAAACTGAAGGCTGAACTCGAAACCCTTAAAGAGGTCGACCGCAAACAAAATCTAGAGGCACTGAAAGAAGCCCGTGCCCAAGGTGATCTGTCCGAAAACGCAGAATATGATTCAGCGAGAGACGAGCAGGCACGTATCGAATCCCGGATCAAGGAAATCGAAAACATTCTGAAGCACTCGGAAATTATCGCGAGCTCGAACAACTCGAAAGTCGTTTCGATCGGTAAAACCGTGATGATCAAGTTTCCTGAGCAGAAAATTGAGCGTGAATTCACCATAGTGGGTCATTTGGAAGCAAACCCGCTTCAAGGCAAGATTTCCAACGAATCACCGATTGGTCGCGGTTTGATTGGTCGCAAAAAGGGACAAACGATCCAATATAAGGCCGAGACAGGTGCCGAGATCACGGTTGAGATTATCGATATCAAATAAAGAGAAACGAGATTTTCTCTTTTTTGTTTCAAGGGGGTACTCAGATGATTGCGATTATTGGGGCGATGGATCTGGAAATCCAGCACCTGCTCGAAGATTTACAGGAAACAAGACGGGTGAATTTCGCCGATAAAGTGGCATATATCGGTCAATTGGACGGCAAAGACGTAGTCATTGCTCTTTCCGGCGTGGGCAAAGTCAACGCCGCCATGACTACGAGTGTACTGTGCCATGAGTTTCCATTGCAATGCATCATCAATATCGGCGTGGCCGGAGGCGTTAACGCCGCCAAGGTCGGTGATATCGTTCTGGCCGAAGGACTGGCGTATTTTGACGTGTCTTTGAATGGCATCGATGATGTGCCTTATGGACAGATGGGCTCGGATCCGTTGATCGTGCGTGCCGATGAAGGAATGCTTCATCGGGGTGAGAATCTGCTTGAGACACTCGGTTACAGCTACCTTAAGGGATTGGTCGTGAGCGGTGATACATTCGTGACGGAATTGAACACGCTTGAAAAGATCCAGCAAGTGCTGTCACAGATCGTCGCGTGTGAAATGGAAGGCATGGCGATTGCCTTGACCGCATACAAGTATCGGATCCCCTTCCTATCCATTCGCGGAATCAGCGATGTGGTGGGCAGCACGAATCAGCAGAAGACGTATCAGACCATCCTGAAAGAGGTTGCGGAAAAAACGGCCGGGTTTGCCCGCGCATTCATCAAAGATGTTTGAGATCCACATTGGAAGACACCGTGTCCGTTGCCAAGTGATATATAAGCCAATCCGTCATACGTATATTCGCATCAAGGATCAGGATCTGCTTCAGATCAGTACGCCGAGACATACGCAAATAGAAGCGATACGCAACTTGATACTCAAAAACGAACCCAAACTGACACGGATGTTGGAATCCGTGCAGGCTAAACCGATTTTCGCTTTTGAGTCGACATGGCTGTGGGGTCACAAATACCCCATTCAGTTGATTGGTGGCAAGAAGGCCCGGGTTGCATTCAAAGGAGATTATCTTGAATGTGCGGGGACAGACAAGGATCTCATGCTCGTCGCGCTCGAAGAATTCTACGTGCGCGAAGTCATCACTCGGGCAACAGAGCTCATGCAATCATTTCAGAAAGAGATGGCTTCAGATATCGATATATCCCATGTCACTCTGAAAAGCCAACGGATGAAGAGCCGTTTGGGGAGTTGTATCCCTCAAAAGAAAATCATCAAACTCAACAGTATCCTCGCGAGATTATCGCCGATCTATATCCGCGCCATCCTGATTCACGAATTGGTGCACCTGAATGTCAGTAACCACCAGGCGGCATTCTATCGTCTGTTGCTCAAGTATGAGCCCGATTATCGTCGGTTGCGCAAGGAATTACTCAAAGAAATGAAAATGATTGAGGTGTAACATGGGATTTTTGCCCATCACAAAAGCTGAACTTGAGGCGAAAAATATCGCCCAAGTGGATTTTATCTGTGTGTCCGGGGATGCCTATATCGATCATCCCTCTTTTGGTGTGGCGATCATCGCACGATTGCTTGAACGCCATGGGTGGAGTGTCGCCATCTTGCCACAACCTGATATATCAGATCCGAACTCCATGATGCAACTCGGGATCCCAAAGTTGGCTTGGCTCGTGACGTCGGGGAACATCGACTCCATGGTCAATCATTACACCGTCAGCAAACATAGACGGAAGCATGACCATTACACTCCGGGTGGAATGATGGGAAAACGCCCGGATCGGGCTGTTATCAGATATTCCAACATCATTCGTTCCATCGATCCGGACACACCGATCATCCTCGGTGGGATTGAGGCGTCACTCAGGCGTTTGGCTCATTATGATTATTGGTCTGATTGTGTGATGAGAAGCGTTTTGTTGGATGCGCGCGCTGATCTCTTGGTCTATGGCATGGGTGAAAGAAGCATCATCGAGATCGCGGAAGCTTTGGCTTCAGGGCTTATGGTCCAAGATCTATGTTTCATCAAAGGCACGCTCTATCGAACGAAAACCGCTTTATCGGATGACGAAGATGTGGTGATGTTGCCGAGTTATACGCAAGTATCTCGTGATAAAAGACAATACCTCGAGAGCTTCAGAATCCACCACGCACATCAAAAATCCCAATCTCAAATGCGGTTGGTGGAGCCATACGATAATGAATATGTCGTGCAAAATCCGCCTCAGCCACCGTTGGAACGCGAAGAACTCGACCAGATATATACCCTTTCCTTCATGCGACGCACTCATCCATTGCTTGAAGCAGAGGGACATGTGACGGCCTTGGATGAAGTCCAGTTCAGCATCACCGCGAATCGGGGGTGTTTCGGCAGTTGCAGTTTTTGTGCGCTGACGATGCATCAAGGGCGCATCGTCCGTTCCCGAAGTAAGGAATCCATCATCGACGAAGCGAAATTGATGATCAATGATCCTGAATTCAAAGGGTATATCCATGATGTCGGCGGACCGACAGCGAACTTCTATCATGTTCCCTGCCGGATGCAGACAGAAGGTAAAGTGTGCGGCCATCGAAAATGCCTGGGTGATGCAGCGTGTGATCAACTTCACATCGATCACAGCGCTTATCTCGATGTCCTGACGGCATTACGACAACTCGAGGGTATTCGGAAGGTATTCATCCGTAGCGGGATCCGCTACGATTATTTGCTTTATGACAAAAATCCCGCCTTTTTCGAGTCGTTGGTCCGCTATCATATCTCGGGACAACTCAAAGTGGCTCCGGAACATGTGTCGCCCCAGGTGTTGTCCTTGATGGGAAAACCATCGAGAAAGGTGTTCGACCGCTTTCTTGAGCGCTATCAATCCTTGAACCAACGGTATCAAATGAAGCAGTTCATCGTACCCTATTTCATGAGTTCGCATCCTGGGTCCACACTCAAGGATATGGTGATGCTCGCCGAGTATATCCGGGATATGGGGTTCATTCCCGAACAGGTTCAGGATTTCTATCCGACGCCGATGAGCGTCTCGACCACGATGTATTACACGGGTATCGATCCCGAGACCATGCAAGAAGTGTATGTGGCAAAAAATCCGCATGAGAAAGCGATGCAACGGGCGTTGTTGCAATATCGCAATCCCAAAAACTGGCATTTGGTGCACGAAGCGCTCGTGAAAACGAACCGTATGGATTTGATTGGCACGGGGACAAAGGCACTCATCAGAAAAAATCCCCCGATATTCGCTCAAAGACATCGGCGGCCATAAACGGAATTTATCAAACCTGTCATATTTTGCGTTGGACATTTGTGGAATAATCCGTTATAATGAAATTAATGTTCGGGGGTACAAACAAGATGTTTTCGTTTTTTTCCAGCAAGTTGTTTTTACCGGATGATTATCAGAAAAACGTGTATCAAATTGATCTTCCTTCTTGGACCGCCCGTGGAATCCAAGCGGTTTTTGTTGATTTGGACAACACCTTGATCCCGTATGACCAGACAGAGCCCACGGAAGATATCAAGAAGTGGTTCGCGCAATTAGCAT
>JBAZGL010000003.1:0-22395 GCA_041652855.1 Candidatus Izemoplasmatales bacterium | reverse complement strand
AATGCATAGCCTAGCAAGGCTTCGCCCCACATCCATTTCATCTTGGGGTCCCATGTCTTGACGATATGATTCGCTAGTTCGACCACTTTGGTGTAATACAGTCGTTGTTGCATGTTCATTCCTCCTTCATCTTTCGGATTGCTTCGGTAAAGTGTGCTTCATATTCTGCGCCCTCATAGCGCACGGATAGGTGGTTGTTATGGGGGGTATGCGCGATGAACGGGACATCATAACGTGATTGTCTTGGCTCGATGACTTGGTGATCCACCTGAAAATCTCGATTGTAGTTGAGAAGATAATCATGAGTGCCTTGGAACGCCACGCGTCTGAACGCGCATGAGAAAGCCGTCGCGGGATAACGCGTTTGAAACGCATCAAAGTCCCCATGTTCAAGGGCTTCGACCACGACGGCGAAGCAGAGACGCTTGCCGCGGTAAATCAGTTCGGAATCACCGACTTCATGAGGTCGATTCGCAAAAATGGCGACTGCGGTGTGCGTTTTTCTGGCGTAGACTACGGTGTCATGGGCAATCACTTCATCGAACAGATGGAATGGAAAATGAAAATGGACGAAGTACTGCCGCTTGCTTTCCAAAAAGCCTCGGCGTTGTCTTAAATGGTAATCCAGAATCAGGACGTTTTCATGTTGTCTGGAATCGGGGTTGATGCCATTGCCGACCCAATATGACGGTGAAAAATTGCGCGCTGCGTCTTGAAACATCGGACTGCCCGGATGCGTCGAGAAGATGGTAAGCCCTTCGGGTAAGGTCAATTGCCATAGATGCTGCTGGTCGCCGAACTCTCCCGGGTGATAGCGTTGCTGGGACGAAAGCAAAAAATGCTTCGTTCGGTATGTATAGATGTTCGCGCGCTGGATCGCCACGCCTTGGGTCGCCGGATTCAAGACTTTGACGAGAAAGGGAAGCAGATGAAGTTTCCTGAGAATGGGCATCTGGACCATCTTCAGATCATGGAGAAAATTGTTCGTCTCGAGTTTCCACGCCTGAAACATCGCCATCGTCATCTCAATCGATTCCGGATGGGTGAAAGCTTCCATCTGCCAGAAATACATACCGAGATGATCAAAGTCATGCGGATAAATCGCTGTTTTAACCTCTTTGAGATCATGGCCCATCCCTTGTCGGATAATCATGGTCTCCTGAGATCGTGCGATTTTTTTGAAGACGCTTGGCACCTCATATCCTTTCATGATCAAGAAGAGTGTCGAGAGTTTCGTCTGATCTGTCGGATGATCCAAAATGCCGAAGGCGTGTTTGAGGATGTCGTTGACATCCGCCATCCGCGGATCTCGTTTCTGGACTTCATAACAACGGCCGCTCGTACCAACAAAAAACCCTTCAAACGAATGCATCGCCATATCGAGCAACAAGAGGTCTAGAATGATTGTCGCTCGCTCACGTACGTGATGATCCGGAGCGTGTTCGATTAACAGACATAGCGGAGCCACATCTTCTTCATAATACGTATTGGACAACCACTCGATCATGCCGAAGGCAAACTTCTGCTCGAGCCACGTTCGGATTCTCTGCGCAGCTTTAAGCTGCTTTTCTCTGCCGGTTTCACCACTGTTCGAAAACACGTCTTCGGGAAAAATCTCTCCAGCCAGATAAGCGGCCGTGTGAAAGATGAGCTGGTGGTTTTCCGACCAATAGCACATCCCGTCGATACCGGGTTCATCGAGCCAATACTTGAATCCCAACAAAGCATCCTTGATCTGTTTCACAGTTTCTTGTGATAAGAGATCGCGATAGCACATATAGGTCTTGATCAACGGCAACACGCGGAAATCGGCACAATCATAGCGGTGATTGACGAAATCGACCGCCGCAAGGATGCCGCCTTCATCGACGCGCTCACCCCGAGACAGCTGGATGATCTCTGGAAAGCACTTCTGATTCATTTTAACGTTCATGCCGACATCTTTTTGCATCGTCATCCTTAAAACAACTCGCTTTTCAGTTGCTCGAAACGTTCAAGGTCCGCTTCGCTCCACTTTTCATCATCCTGCGTCGACCTCAAATTCAGAAAATATCGGACTTCTTCGCTTCTACGGTTGGTCAAGACGAATTTCCTTGCGACAAAAAATCCGATTATCATCAGTAATACAAAACTCCCTACCATGGCGATCCGAATACCGAGAATCGCGGAAAACGGTTGTTCGGGATTCGGAATGTCCTCTGTGGGTTTGATATATCCCGAGACTGCGAGCATGATACCGAAGATCTGAATGGCGATGGCTGATGCACTCTTGCGGATAAAAGTCATGATGCCGGAATAACTTCCCGTCGCGCGTTCGCGGTATTTGAGTTCTCCGACATCCACAGCATCGGGAAAGATGATCCAGCTGATGAGTTGCGCACCGGCAAAACCGAGCGCAGTCAAGCCAGTCAAGATATACGCTCCGATGATCGGCCAATCCGAAGGATACACGCCCACACCGATGAAGGCGACGATCGCCAGCGGCAAACCGAAGAAATAGATCTTCTTCTTATCGGTACGCTGGATCAGCTTGTTGATGAGGGGAAACAGCAATAGTTGTACCCCGATGAAAATGCCCAGAAAGACTGTGGAACTCCCCTTGGCGACATAGAGCGCATAGTACATGATGCCGGTCGCGAGGATATCCATGGAGATGGATTGGCAGAGATACATGTAGACCAATCCCCGAAACGCCTTGACCTGAAGGGGTTTGACGAAGGATTTCGGATGAAAGGTTGAGCGCGTCGTGGGAAGCGGTACGCGTTCCTTTGTGAAAAAGCCGATCAAGATCAACGGTAAAGCGAAGAACAGACCGAAGCCGATACCGATGAACGAATAGAATTGCGATAGCGTGATGGACCCGGCTTTATACGATTCCATCACCAAAGACGGAATCAGCGTACATACGGCCGTAGCGGCCGTCGACACGACCAAACGAATGACGTTGACGAAATTTCGTTCGGGAATATCGGTGGTTATCTCCGCGGATAGCGAACTATAGGGGACGCTGATGACTGTGGCGACAGTGCTGTAAAGCATGAAGGTCAAAATAGCGTATGTGAACTTCAACCATTCATGTTCCCAACCGCCGATCGGCATCCACATCAAGGCAAAGACGATGACGAGCACGATACCTCCGCCAAGGATGAATGGACGTCTTCTTCCCATCGGGGTTCTAGCATTATCTGAAATGATCCCCATCATCGGATCGCTGACGGCGTCCCACACCTTGCTCAGCAGCATGGCCAAGGTCGCCAAGGCCGGATTCAGACCGATGATATCGGTCAGGAAAATCAAGTAGAGGACGCCGATCAACGCTTGCGCGCCACCGCCAAAGACATCCCCCCAGGCAAAAAACAGTTTTTCGGATTTCTTCATCTGTTTCGTTTCCATCATGTGCTTCCTTTCACAATAAGGTCTTATAATACGCGAGGCTCTTTGCGACATCCAAGAAGGGCGTCTGAGAATTTTGTTCGATGACGGTATACACGCGATTGCAATCGATTTCCTTGAACAAAGCCGGAAAATCGACGACCCCTTCTCCCAACGGACAGTCTCGCTTCCCTGGAGGTTTTTGCATATCGCGAAGGTGGATACCTCGGAGACGGGGTCCAAGTTTCTTCGCCCATACCAGTGGATCAAACCCTGCTTTTTGCACCCAATACGTATCCATCACGATTCCCACACCGGGGTCGAGATGATCGAGGATCCAGTCGAATTTCAACCGCCCGTTGCGCACCCGAAATTCGAAATCATGATGATGAAAGGCCAATTGGAGACCTGCACTCTCATACATTTTGGCCAAAGCGTTGACGTTTTGACAGAAGGTCAGGATCGCCTTTTGCGAGCCGAGGATCGCGGGAATGGATATAACCGAAACCACTGCCAAAGGGATGTGGAGCTCATGCATGAATCGACAGCGTTTCTGGAAATGCTTCCTCAGAGATTGCAGTGTGTCTTGAATCGCGTAGGCGCGAATGTTCAAGGATTGACATATCGATAGTTCGGACTCATCGAAAGATATACGCGCCAACTCAAAATCGTCAAAGCCCATACTTTGGGCTTGTTGGAAGCCTTGGGCAACATCCTCCGCCAACGCATGCCGGATCGTATAGGTTTGCAATCCTACCTTCATGGAGCTATGTCCCGAATGTTGTTGGCATAGTCAAGCACAAGTCCGTAACCACCAAAATCGAAGGCCAGAACATCGCTCTTACGCGGCGTCACGCCATTTTCAACATACGGATTCAGGTAACGTGGATAGTTGAGATCCTCGACGACTTGATCGATCAGGAAACGTCCGTCGTAACATGCTTCGAGTACGGTTGTCCCGGCTTGTTGATACAACCGGGTCTCATATTGAATGCTTTGGGACTCCACAGTGAATGTCAGATTGTTCGCCAAGGTTCTTTGGACAAACGCGGTGAATGTCTCTTGGTCGCTACTTGAAGCCTCGATCACGAAGTAATGGAACCCTTCCCCCACCTGAATAAGATCGTAATCATCACTCAACAGTTGGCTGACACTGCCGCGATCAAGGAGATTGTCGCGATCATCCGAACGGTTGCTCGTCGCAAATGGTACAAAGCTGAGCGCGTATCGCGCTTTGATCATCACATAGGCTTCGCCGCTTCGGCCAAAGATATAACCCTCCGCCAAATGCGTCAAGTCGACTTCATCGAAGAGTTCTAACGGAAAATACGCATGCGTCGTATTCTTGACGACCATCGGTTCCATGAACCCCTCTTTTTCGGGGGGTAGATATACCTGCAACGTCACGTTTTTCTCTTGAACACTCATGGGCTGGCGTCCATTGCCGACCCAGTAGGTCGGCGTCCCGCTGCGTCGCGGGATTTTCGCCGGCTGAGAGGTGAATATGGACAATGTCTGGTTGAGGTTCAAAGATTGGATGGCGTGCTGATCGGCATAAGCGCCCACGTGGTAAGCCTGGGCATTATGCATCGAAAAATGAGGCGTGCGATAGGTATAGACATTTGCACGTTCGATCGCCACGCCATTCGTGGATGGTTGAAGCGTCTTCGAGACGAATTTCAAAAGGTTGAATGCCCGGAGCGGCCAGAGATTGATGAGTTTGAAGTCGTTCAGGAAATCATTGGAGAACATCTTGTGGGTTGCGATATAGCGCATGGTGTTATCGATGACTTCAGGATTCGTGAATGCTTCCATATTCCATTGCATCATCATTTGCGCGACACCTTGACCGAGCAAACCTTCTTGGTGCAACTCGCTGACATCAAGCGATTGACTGGACCGGATGATTTGTTCTGAGGCGGGATCATTGAAGATGGCATGGATGACTTCGGGGACTTCATAGTAGGGCTGAAGGTTGTCATCTTGTGCTTCCATCATCTGCTTGAAGCAGTTGAAGAAGCCATTGGTCGATGTGGCCCAACTTCCGGCGAAATCACGGGTCGCTTCTTTTTGCAGGACATAGTCCAGATACGGACGCATCCGGTTGCCGGTCTCATCAGAAACGCGATTGTCGGAATACATCCTTCCGCTTGAAGACACGAAGATATAGTAGGTGCGCGGTGCACCCGAGGCGTCTTGACCGAGATGACGATAACTTTGGGTCGCCATATCCATCCAGAGCAAATCCATGATCATCTTCATGCGATTGACCATTTCAGGATCATTCGCGAACTGGATGAAATTCGCAATCGGCGCGATATCTTCGGGATAATAATTGTTCGAATACCATTCGGTGAATCCATAGAGGAACCTTTGTTCCATCCAGGCGTTGATTCTTTCTTCCGCCATCAGCATATGTTCCGCTCCAGTCTTTTGATCGACCGAGAAAATCGCATCGGGAAAAGTTTGACCGATCAAATACTCTTGTGTGGCGAATAAGATCTGGTGATTCTCCGACCAATAACACATCGAGTCCTCGCCGCCTTGATCCATCCAATACTTGAAATCAAGCATCACGCGACGGATATCGCTTCGGGTCGATACGGGAAGATAATCATAATAGGAAAGGTACAACCTGACCAAGGAATTCATCCGAAAATCTGCGCAGTCATAGCGCCCGTCGATATAGGCGTATGTGCCGGCGAGTTCTTCGTTGATGAATGTTTCCGTCAGTTCGATGCCTTCGGGAAGTCCGTCTTGATGCAACCACTGATCAAAATAATAGATCAACCGATCGCTGCCCCCGGCATTGATCGATTCAAGCGGTCGTTGGGGCAAGGACGCAATGCCCATGTTCACGGCGAACTGAATGCCCACCGATACCACGACGCTGAGCACGAGCACAAGCAACGCGACCCATATGCGTTTCGTTCGACATTTCTTTTTTTTCTTACTCATCATCTATTCCACCTTCCAAGTTATGTGCGAAACCACCGAAATTTTAACACAAACCTTGCCATCTGAAAACCTTATCCCGCAATATTCCAAAAAAAAATACACCCATTCAATGGGTGTATCAATAGCTGGTTTTGAATGATTCGACGAAGCGTTTGGCAATCATCGGATCGAACTGCGTTCCCGCATGCTTCCTGATTTCTGCGATTGCTTCTTCGTGCGTCAACTTGGGTCGATATGGCCGATCCGATGTCATCGCGTCGTATGTATCCGCGATTGCGATGATACGCGCCCGCAAGGGGATGTCGGAACCCGAGATGCCTTGGGGATAGCCCTTCCCGTCCCAGCGTTCATGATGAGACAAGATGACCTCAGAAAACTCAATGTATTCGCTCGAAGAAGAGACGATACGATAACCGATCTCCGAATGGCGTTTGACCTCAATCCACTCTTCTTCTGTTAAAGCCCCAGGTTTATTCAATATATGTTCGGGGATGCCGATTTTGCCGATATCATGCATGTTGCCGATGATGCCGAGCAATTTGATCTCATCGCTACGCATGCCGAGCGATTCGCCGATCCGTTGGCATAATTCCGCGACGCGTCTTGAGTGCGCTTCTTCCCGGGAGTTCTTCAGATGCAAGGTGTTTAAAATTGCCTCGATGGCTTCATGTCGGTTCGAAGTCACTTCAAAGAGTTTATGTTTATACATATCGTCTTCAGCCAATTTGATGACTTCATCTATCGCTAAAGTACCGGTTTTGGTTTCAACACCAAAAGAGACCGAGACCGTCATGCCGTGTAGATGGTGTTTTTCAATCCGCTTTTTCGCGCGGTCGATATAGTTTGTTGCTTCGCCTTTGTCGGTGCGTTCAAGCATGATTACGAACTCATCTCCGCCGATTCGCGCCACTTCGCCTTTTCCTTTGAAAGAATCTTGGAGTTCGGTTGCGACGATTTTCAGAAGTGCGTCACCGGCATCATGGCCAAAGGCATCGTTCATGATTTTCAAGCCGTTGATATCCGCCATCACCACGGAGAGGGGGAGGAACGGTTCATCATCCATTCTCAGCATCTCTTCCTGATAGAAGCGCCGGTTCTTCAATCCGGTCAACACATCATGGTAACTGAGATACAGAATCGATTGTTCGTACTTTTTCCGTTCCGTAATATCGTGTGTAAAGATGGTCGCACCGATGATTTTGCCATTTTCGCCGTAAATCGGCGCATAAAAGTTCTCGAGATATTTGCCTTTGGTGTCTTCGACCTCATCGATACGGGTGAAGGTTTCTCCTTTGAGAGCCATGTCAAAGCATGTCTTGATTCGGTAAGCCATCTCTGAATGAACCAGCATTTTCAAATAGTTCATGCCAATGTCAATCTTCACATGATAATAATGGGTAATCATTTCTTTGTGGAAGCGATTGAAACTCAGATAGTTGTAATTCGAATCGATCGCATAGATTTCCATTTCTTTGGGACTGTCGATCGATGCTTGGAGTAATATCCGCTGTTGGCGCAACGTCTCTGATATGCGCAGGCGAAAATCCTGATGGTGGACGGTGATCGCAAGCAAGGCTGTGGCGAATGGAAGCAGACCGATAAAAACCGGCATGATCATGAGTACGACTTCGAGTCCACGTCCCGGGATCGCGAATTGACAAAGAACGGTCACGACATGGATGAAGAAACCAAAGATATAATATTGGATGAACAAAGGCAGTTTTCGAAGTCGCTTCAATTCAATCCTGCCCCAGAACAAACCGATCACAGAGGTCGTGATAATCGTCAAGATGCCGGCATAAACGCCGGATCCGCCAATCGCAAATATGCGAAAACTGATGCCGATGATGGCGGCGATGCTGGTTGTGATCGGTCCGAAAAACAAAGCTGTAACACCAAACAACACACTTCTAGTGTCAAAAATCAACCCTTCGCTGAATTTCCATGGAAAACCCATGATCAAACAGGCGAAGCCGCCGATGAACAATCCGGAGAGGGCTTGTTTCAACGGACTTCTTTCCTTGGGGAGCACATTGGATGCGCCATAGATGAACACGATGGCGAAGAGGAGGATGATGTTTTGAAACATGTTCGAGGCGTAGGAAAAAACCTCTTTGACGATTTCAATGAAACCCATCAGGTTACTCCTTCCTTAACTTGTGTCAACATCATAACTGATAGATATAAGGATTGGTCGTTTTCATGGAGCCGTAGCGTCCGGACATCCCATGTCCGGGATAGATGAGGGTCTCGTTCGACACCATTTGGTCGAGTTTCTTGATGGTATGATGCATCGCCTTCCGGCTACCTGAAGCCAGATCCGTCCGACCCACGCTGTCTAGAAACAAGGTGTCGCCGGAAAATAAGCATCGTTGAATTAAAAATGAGCTCGAGCCGGCCGTATGTCCGGGTGTATGGATCACGCGTAGCATAAGGTTGCAAAACACCATCTCTTCGGTGTCAGAACTCTGAATCTCCAGATTGGGTGGCAAGACAAAACGGGCGCGAAACGCTTTTGCATAGTTCATTTCATCCTGATACAACATGATGCGATCTTCCGGATGGATCCAGACGGCCAAACCGGGAATATCGGAAAATGATTCCAGATCGCGGATATGATCGAAATGTCCATGCGTCAACAGAATTTTCTCGATCTGGAGTCGATGTTGATTGAGATAGTCGCGTACTTTCGAACCATTGAACCCCGGATCAATGATGATGGCACGGTCCAAGTGCACTAAGACATAAGTATTTTGTTCCGCGAGGTTGTCGGAAAATGTGAGAACTTTCACTCGATCAGAGCCATCGCGCCATAGATTCCGGCATCGCTTCCGAGTTCAGCCAAGCGGATGGTGAGGTCACGGATGAAGGGTGAGAGGTATGCCATGAGTTTCGGTCTGAGGCGATCGATCAAAAACGGACCCGCCATAGCGACGCCACCACCGAGGATGAGGCAATCGGGATCGATAGCCAACAAGACTGATGCAAGGCCTTTGGCCAAATAATCCATCGCTTCATCGATGATCTGTAAAGCAAACAGATCGCCTTCTTTGGCGATATCGAAGATTTTCTTCGCGGAAAGATGCGGGGTGGTGCGTAAAACGGAGGCTTGGTCACACTGTTCCAGATGGTACTTGGCAAGACGGGTGATCCCATTGGCAGAAGCGACAGTTTCAAGACATCCGTGTTTTCCACAGTTACAGGGAAAAAGGTATTTGGGATCGACGATCATATGTCCGAGTTCGCCTGCCGACCCGTTTTTGCCCTCAAGCAAGGTATGGTTAATGATGATGCCACCGCCCACACCGGTGCCGATGGTGATCATGACGACTTCGGAAAAGCCTCTTCCTGCTCCGAAGGTCTTTTCGCCAAAAGCGGCGAGCGAAGCATCATTGGCGACTTTGATCACGAGATCATCTCGGGAAGCAATGGCTTCAAACGCATTTTTGATATGGACTTCACCCCAACCGAGGTTCACGCAATTAAGGACGATGTCCTGCCGTACCGGACCTGGGACACCGAAGCCGATCCCATGAATGGTCGAAGGATCGATTTTGTGTGAGACAAATTGCCAGATATCGCTCAGGATATGTTGGCCTTTCTCCGAGGTGTCGGTCGGTATGACCCATTTGTCCTTCAATTGTTTGTTCATGTCGAAAAGACCGATTTTCACAGTCGTGCCGCCAATATCCACACCGAGCACAAAATGGTTCACTTCTTTCACCTCTTGCATATTATATCATAGGTATAAAAAGAAAAAAACTTCATATATGAAGTTATTTCTTCTCTCGATGAACGGTTTGTTTTTGACAACGTGGGCAATACTTTTTGACATCCATCCGGTCGGGATGGGTTTTTTTATTTTTTGTCAGTGTATAATTCTCTTCTTTACATTCCGTACACTTAAGCGTGAATTGCACTCTCATTTCCATTTCCTCCCATCAATCACGGTCTATTTTATAATTTTTCCCATTAAAATGCAAGCAAAAAATATCTTACTTCTGTGGTTTATTCGCGTTTTTCGGAGGTAATGGGAAAAACACCGATGTCACACGTGCATATTCTTGGAATTCGGGATTGTCACGATACTTTTTTTCGAGCAAGGGAATGCCTGAAACGAACAACAAAAGATACGTGATAATCATGGGACTGATCAAAGCATAGACGCCGAACTCCGAAGGAAGGACGACCAACCATAATCCCCACCAGATCAGGGTCTCACCGAAATAGTTCGGATGACGCGTGTAGCGCCACAAGCCTGAACGCATGATTTTGCCTCTGTTTTCGGGTTTTGCCAAAAACGCGCGCAGTTGATAATCGCCGACAGCCTCGAAAAACAATCCCGTTGCGCTGATGAGCGCGCCGATGATGATCCACCATACATGACTATCCTGCCAGAAAGATGAACCGTAGTTTTGATGTGTGAATGCTGCGATAATCGGCGTGGCGATGATGGCCATGAATCCGGCTTGCGCCATGAAAACGCGGAAGAATGCTTGAACGTGCGGGTTTTTCTTGCCCCATTTGACTCGCATCTCCTGATAACGGAAATCTTCCGGTTTCTTGAAGTTGCGCACTGAAATATAGAAGAACAGCCTGAGTCCCCAACAGATGACGATCGCCATCACAACGATCTGGAAGGCTTTCAAGGTCAAATCAGGATGAAAAACAGTATAGAGACCACTGTATATGGCGATTAAAACGAACCCAAGACCCCAACCGATATCGACGATCGCATTGTTCTTTTTGATTTGCGCGATGACGAAAAACAGAGAGAAATAGCCAATGAGCAATATGAAGATTCCGATCAGATACTGGAGCATATTAAACCACCTCTTCTTCGAATGTTAATGAGACCGCAATCGCGCCGATTCCGGCATTCATCGCCACGATCGGAGAGATAGTTGTGGTGAACAGCGGCTTTTGACCCGTGATCTTCACCATTTTCTCTTCGAGTTTCTCCGCACGTTCCGGCGCGAGCGCATGGACGAGGGAATAGTGTTTGACTGTGCCTTTTTCGACGAGTTTGAGGATTTTTTTGATATTGGATCTGAGAGACAGTGCTTTCTCTTGGATGATGCCTTTGCCATCATGGTCAAGGGAGATGACCGGCTTCAAGTTCATGATCTTGGCCAAGATGCCGGTGACTTTGGATACACGGCCTTGTCGCACCATGTACTTGAGGGTTTTGACGGACACATAGATTTTAGTCCGCGCGATTTCCGATTCAAGGTGGGCAACGACTTCTTCAAGTGGCTTGCCCTCCCAAATCCATTTAGCCGCTTCGAGGACCACCAAACCCTCGGCTCCGGAATTGAGTCGGGAATCCATGATGGTCACCTTGGGGTTATCTTTGGCATACTGAATCAAGGCGTTGTACGTGCCGCTCAGATTTTTCGCCACCGTGATCACGAGGACGTGATCGTAATGATCCTGCAAGAAGTCAAGCGTTCGTTCGATCGTCCTTCGATCCGGCTGGCTCGAAGAAAAACTCTGGGCTTTTTGAAGGAGGGCGTAGAACGTTTCGGTCGAGATGCCGTAACGGTCGATATAAGAAACCTGGTCCACGATTAGACTCATCGGTAATGTATGGATATGGTATTGATCCAGCAATGACTCGGGAATGTCCGCGATCGTATCGGTCACAATGGCGATCTTGGGATGTCCGGACTGGATGGCTTGCTGCTGACGGATCATATCATCGATTTTTTGATCGAGGATCTGTCCGTACTCACGCAGATGCAGAAAGAGGCGATCCGGCCGATCAGTATGAATGTGAAGTCGCATCTTTTCGCTGTTTCCAGATACAATCAAACTCGATCCGTACGCGGAGAATATGTCCTTGATTTCTTGACTGGTGCG
Source organism: Candidatus Izemoplasmatales bacterium (assembly GCA_041652855.1). Classification (GTDB taxonomy): domain Bacteria; phylum Bacillota_I; class Bacilli_A; order Izemoplasmatales; family Hujiaoplasmataceae; genus JAAYZB01. The sequence continues at coordinate 10,203 of JBAZGL010000003.1, read as the reverse complement.
ATTGACATGCATCAGAAGCGCTTCGGTACAATAGCGTTCCGTGACCACCATCTCATGCACATCGACAAAATCCTCCACATCTGATACGGGTTTCGTGGAGATCACTTGTCCGGTTTCCAAATAGTAGTTGAAGCCTTCCAAAAATGCGGTGAAACCTTCCGCTCCCGCGTCGACCACATTATGTTTTTTCAAGACTTCAAGTTGGTCTTTGGTTTCTTTCAAGGCTTGTTGCGCCTGGATCAAACTCATCTTGAAGTAATCATTGAAGCTCTGATGGTGATCAGCGATAGTGAAGGCTTTCTTGAGGACCGTCAGAATCGTCCCTTCGATGGGATTCATGATCGCTTGATACGCCTTTTGCGTCGCGTGCGACACAGCAGCGGTGAAATCAGAGAGTTTTGCTTGAGCCAATCCCTTGAGTTTTTCATATAAACCGACAAAATACTCCGCAAAAATAATGCCCGAATTGCCACGGGAACCGTTGATGGCCGCATTGGCGATCGATTCCAGCGTTTCGGAGAGGTTTTCGGAGGGTTTGGCCTCGTTGATGATCGTTTGCATCATATAGGCCATATTCGTTCCCGTGTCACCATCGGGTACGGGAAACACGTTGATCTTGTTCAAATGGTTTTTGCGAACAATCAATTGATGTGCGCCCGAGAGCACAGCATGGTACATCTGCGTACCTTCCAAATAGTTGAGTTCCACTGGAATCACCTGACGATGAAGAAGGTCACCATTGCGACCATTCCGCCGAGGAACGATCCCCAGACGAGGTCAATGATGGTGATTTGCCAATTCCACCCTTTGAGGGTTGCGAGATTGGTCAAATCGTAGGTTTGATAGGTGATGAAGCCGAAAAGCATTCCCACCAGCAAGGCATAGGACCATGAGCCCTTGTCCACGGCAGGGGTAATGACAAAGAATACCACGCCCCCGATGAACAACAGGTAAAACAGGATGGCAGGCACCCATTTCACCGGTCCCATCAGGGAACCCAGATAGCGGCGATACACCTTTTTTGCCACTAATCCGAGCCAAACGATGTCAATCAGAAAGAACACGATGAACGCAACGAGATAATATTTGAAAAATGGCATCGTCGATCAACTCCTTATCTTTATTTAGTCTATCATGAAAGCGCTTTAGGATAAAGGGTTTTGCTCAAAAAAAAGAGTCTGAATCAGACTCTATCGGGATGCAGATCGGTGATGTGATGTTTGAGGGCTTCGGTCACGATGCGGTAGCCTTTCTCGTTGAGATGCAAACCATCGGGCGTGCATGAAGGATCGAGGTTTCCGGATGCGTCCTGAAGCAAGGGGGTAAGGTCGATATATGTGACCCCCGAGATGTCCTTGAGATGTCGGTTGAGCGCTTGGATCTTGCCGTTGTCGCGCTCGCCGACGCTCACACGATGGACATTAGGATTCACGGGGTAGACGGCCAAAAGATAGATACGGGTTTCCGGTAATCGCTCATGGATCTGGTCGACGGCCATTTGCAGTCGTTTCGCTGACATTTCAACTCCATCTTGGAGTTGAGACAGATCATTCGTTCCGATGAGGAGGATGATGGACTTCGGCTCGAGTTCGAACACAGATACGTCGAGTCGTTTCAATAAACCTTCTGTGGTATCGCCACCGATCCCGCGGTTGTACAGGTGCAATCCGGGGAAAAAATCATGGATCGGATAATCTTGGGTGATGGAATCGCCTAAAAACAAGATTCCACCCTTCTTAACGTGGCGATTCAGTTCCGAAAAAGAAGCGACTTTACTGTCAAAACCGCTTTTCATGAATAATTTCAACAAGTCTTTCATCCCTTTTTTCTTGGCATAATCATAAATGGTTTTGCATGCGATGGCCGCAAGAACGCTCATGATTGCGGCTGTGATGATGATTTCCCACTTGATTGCGGCTGTGATGATGATTTCCCACATGGTTGTGGCTCCTTATTCTTCTTGTGTCTGATCTTCAGGTGCGGTCAAATCGCTGATATACGGCTTGAGTGCACGCATGAGATGGACGGTATTCATCCACGCGAACATGCCGATGGAAAAGAGGATGGTCCCCTCAAAGAGGATGAACAGCCCGACAACCGCAGCCACCGACCCTAAAAGCATAATCGAGGTGAAAGGATGCCGTCCAAGCAAAATGAAGGCATTCTGAAACAATGCCTTGCGCGATGGGTGAACAAACCATGATAGCAAGGGGTAGAGATAGAGAAGATACACGAGCGCGAACAGGACGGATACGATCAGCAAAACGAGAATGATCATCTGATCGTTTTTCATCGCGCTCAGAAAACCGAAATAAGCAGAAAGGCCCAAAAGCACTGTGCAAAACCAAATCAAAGTACTCAAGCCGAACTCTTCTTTGAAACTCTTGAAGAAATCGCGCCACACGGATACCTGCAAATCGTGCGCACTCAATCGCCTGGAAACGTAGAAAAGCGCTTTTAAGGCGGCGCCAAACGTCACCATTGCGGTCAAAAGAACCGTCGCAAGAAAAATGAGATTGAGTAAGATATAATCGATGATATCCTTGTAGAGATCTTTGAAGGTGATGCGCTGCATCCGGGCCTCCCTATTTCCTTAATTCGTTTTATGCCACAGCTTTTTTCTTGCCTAAGAGAAGCACGAGGACAACCGCACCGCCGGCCACGAGGACCGCACCTGCGATAATGACGCCCACTAACCAGCCGGCCATCGGAAGTTTTCCAGTGCCAGTCAAAGTCTCACTGCTCACATAGACCACTTTGCCGGTTCCCGTTCCATCAACGGCATCGGCATCGAAGTGTTGGAGTTCTTCATATTCGCCATCGCCGACATAGAGTTTGTAGTTGGCGAGCACGCTGATATCGGCTTTGCCGACATAATCCGCCAAATCATCCGCATCATAGATGTCGTTGAAGATGCCATCCAACGCCCAGTCGAGTGAAGCTTCCAAAATCGCCTTGCTCTCGGTGAACGTGCATTGTCCGCCTTCACAAACCCACTTGGGCTTTTCATCGGCGTCAAAGTCGCTCCAACTCATCGTCGGGCTCAGGTTGACCAAAGCTTCGTATTTCTCAAGAAACTCGTCGAAGTCTTTGAAACTGAACTCGAAGGTGAAATACCGGTGATAGCCCGAAGTTGTCATCGGTTTCACCGTGATGAAATCCGGTGCATACTGTTCCAGCCAGGTTTGAATCGCTCCTAACCCACCCGTGATATGCTTGTTGTTGATGACTGCGCCTTTACCTTCGGTGCCATCTGGGTCATCGGGATTCGTGATGGGTTCGGTCGCCAAGGTGTCATCCATGATATCCACGACGAACACGCGGGTACCTGCACCACTACGACTCGTGAATTCGGTTTCCACACCGATCTCAGCGGGCCAGCAGCCCCCAAGAACCAATACAGTTGCCAGTAAACCAAAAATCATTAAAATCTTCTTACACATTGTTTTTCCTCCTATATATTATCATATATTTTATGAATCTTCGCCCAAATAGAAAACATATTTATTCAGACGCAATGCAAACACAGTGACGATGAGGACGATGACGAGGAGAATCCATGCCATCGCAGAAGCCATGCCCATGGCATTATCGTTCATCATTTTATCGAACAAATAATAGGCATAGTAATAGGTGGAACGCGACGGACCGCCGCCGGTCATGATATAAGCGATGGTGAACACTTGAAACGAACCGATCAGCCCCATGATGAAATTGAAAAAGATCGAAGGTGTCATGAGGGGCAGGGTGATATGGATCATCTTCTTGAACCAAGAGGCCCCGTCGATATCCGCCGACTCGTACAAGGTAATGGGAATGTCCTGCATCTGCGCCAGGTAGATCACCATCGATCCTCCTGCAGTCCACAATCCCATCAGGATCAAAGTGAGCTTGGATAGATCCTGATCCAGATACCAACCGAGCGGTTCCATCTTGAAAAGTTCGTACAGCGGTTTGAGAAGTTGGTTGATCAGTCCGAAGTTGGGCTGAAACAACCACATCCAAAGCAGCGTCATCGCCACGACACTCACCACGTTCGGCAAATAGAACAAAGTCCGATAGATGCTGATGCCTTTGATCTTGCTGTTGAGGAGAAAAGCGAGGAACAAACCCACAAAAATCCCCAGAGGCACCGCAATCACGACATGATAGAGCGTATTGCCGAGCGACTTCCAAAACAAGTTGTCATTCGTGAGCAAAATCCGGTAATTCTCGAACCAGATGATTTTCGGGGCGGATACCATGTTGTAGTTCGTGAAGCTGAAGTAAAACGACATCAAAATCGGAAAAAACCCGAGGACGATCAAACCAAAAAGCCACGGCGAGGCGAAAAGATAGCCGATCAGATTTTCCTGCTTGCGCATTTTGATGATCGAAATGGTTTTTCCCATCATGGTCCTCCTTAACGCGTTGCTTCCCAGTTCGCTTTTTTCTGGAGATAATTCGCCCGCGCATCCGCCAAGGCTTGCGCGGCGGTCTTCTTGCCGGTCAGTGCATCGTTATAATACGATTGCCAGTCATTGCCATGCCATGATGGCGCGTAAGGAACATATACTTTGTCGCGTGCGTACGCCACTTCTTCGAGGATACGCGTCATGATGGCGTCTCCCTCCGCGACTTCAAGCATCGCGCCTTGGTGCGCCATGATCCATCCGTTGGTTTCAGACAAATCTTTTTGTGTGTCTTTGCTCATCAAATACTTCAAAAATTCCCAGGCTCCGGCCTTTTTGTCGGGGGTATTTTTGTTGTTGTCATACATTTCCACAGAAAATCCACTGCCCCAATTGACGCGAATCCCGCCGTCATCGGGCACCGGGATCGAAGTCACACCGAAGTTGAAATCCGCTCCTGCTTCTTTGATGGTCTGATATAGGCTGTCGACTTCGATCATCATCGCCACGCGTTCGCCTGCGAAGGGGTTGATTCCGAGCATCGTGTTGGCATCGCCGAACGCCGTCAACTGGCTGCGCGTAAACTCGCTGTTGAAATCGATCATCCATTGCAAGACATCGATATGACCCTGGGTGTTCAATGTGGGATTCAAGTCTTCATCGAAGAAGTCGAGCCCGGCTTGCCACAAATAGCCATGATACGTCGCATTCCCATAGGTCGGATCAAAACCCAACTGCTGGATGGAACTCCCTTGGACGATATCGAGTTGTTTGGCGACGGTATGGAGTTCGCTCCACGTCGTCGGCACGTCGTCTGCGGATAGACCCGCTGCGGTGAACATATCGAGGTTATAATACAACACGCGTGTCGTCGCGGTGAATGGCAAGGCGTAGAGATGGCCATCGTATGTCGCGAAACTGAGTTGACTGTCATAGAGCTGATCGATTTCAATGCCATCTGGATCCGCTTCTATGAGTTCTGATAGATTATAGAGTACACCTGCCTCTGCCCGGATGGGCACATCATCGATGGTGGATAAACCAATATCGGGCGCGGTCCGTGAACTGATGGCAACCGCGATTTTATCCCAGTAATCCCAGAACGAGAATCCCGTGCCTTTGACAAAATAGACATCTTGTGACTGGTTGAACTCAGTAATGATGCGCCTGGTGTCAGAAAAAGATGCACTTCCAACCGGTGACATATGCCAGAAAGTGATTTCGATGCGATCTGTGGGCGTATCATCATTACAACCATACAGCGCGAGTGAAAGTAAACCTAAGAGCAAGATTGACAAAAACTTTTTCATGGATAACCTCCTATCCCTTGATTCCAGTAAACTTAATTCCTTCAATAAACGTTTTTTGTGCGAAGAAAAAGATGATTAAGGTCGGTAACATGATGAGGATGGACGCAGCCATCATCAAGTTGTATTGACCACCGTACTGCGTCTGGAATGCCCTGAGACCCAAGGCGAGCGTCCAATGGTCGGGGTTGCTCAAGAAGATCAGTGGACCGAAATAATCATTCCATGTGCCCATAAATGTGAATAAGGCCACGGTAACAATGGCGGGCTTGGACAGCGGTAACATAATCTTCAGGAATATCTGGAAATGATTCGCACCATCGATAATCGCGCTTTCGGTGAGTTCTTTGGGTATGCCTTTAAAGAACTGGCGCATCAGGAAAATATAGAAGGCCGCTCCGCCACCGAAAAATGCGGGAACGATCATGGGCAAACGCGTACCGAGCCATCCGATCCACGAATACATGACATAGGTCGGAATGAGGATGACCTGAATCGGCAACATCATCGTCGCCAACATCACGATAAACCATTTGTCACGGCCTTTCCAACGCAGTTTCGCGAAAGCGTACGCCGCAGTCGTCGCACTCATGACTGTCCCGAAAACGACCAATACCACGATGATCAGACTGTTTTTCAAGTACATGAAGAAAGGAATCTTCTGCACGGCATCGATAAAATTCGACCATTGGGGCTTAGCAGGAAAGAACACATCGATCCCCCGCAAAAGTTCTGCGGGTGTTTTGAGCGCGGTCACGAGCATCCATAAAAATGGAAATACGAAAACCAACGAACACAAAAGGAGCACGATGTGCAAGATCAAACGTACGATTCTGGCTCGTTTCTTACGGGAGCGATACTTTTGTTTCGGGAGCATCAATTCTGACATGCGTCTGTGCCTCTTAAACTATTTTGACGTATCCTTAAAACGGAGGAAACGGGGATTGTAGACTTCCGCATTCTCCATATTGTGCGGGAATGAATAGGTGTTGGTGTTGTAAGTCACCAGGACATCCGTACTCTTCGAAAGTTGGGGATGGGCTTTGGCATTATACGTATAGGTGGTTTTGCCAAATATCGCCTGTTCCGGAGTGTGATAGATGATCACCGGATCCGTGAAGGGCCCCACCGGGGTTTCCCCGAGCGCGAAAGCGACTTGCGCGGTATCCGTATCGAAAGTGAAGACGACGAGGTATAAATCCTGGTAGACCCCTTCGAGGACGCGAGACACGCTGAACTCGGTGGAAATATGGTCTAAGAGCGGCTTGGCCTTCAGATAATCGCTGACCCACTCTGTGCCATCATAAAATTCCCATCGGTCAAACAACTCGATGTCTTCTTCTTTCACGCGGGCGGCGAGCATTTGCCGGAGTCCTATTGTCGTTTTGTAGCCATAGATATAGACATAGCCATCGGGATTGATTGAGCCCGCTTGCTTGGTCTGGGCCATTACCGCACCGCCGAACGCGTATTCGCTTCCGTGATGCAAGCCATGGAAGGGTATAGGCCTTTGGCTCTGGTGTTGGTAAATCAACCTCTCGTTCGTGATTGGCACTTTGATCATCGAGATCCCTTTGATGGCGAACTGCAAGCCCTCAGGCTGTTGGAGATCTTGGACGACGGTATAAGGAAAGAAATAGAGGTGGTTCTGGCTCACGACACCGTCTTGAAGCCAAATCCACGCGTTGGCGGGTTCGTCAAGCATGATGGACGACGCTTCCACACGGATATCGCGGTACTTGCGTGCATGATGGAAGAAAGACACACGCTTCAACGCGAACACACCTTCTTCGTAATCGTCCTCGTAATTCCCGATTCCGGGATGAGGATTGATATCGAACTTGAAGTAGCGATACATCTTCTCGACGGGAATCGTCGAAATATCTTCATCAGAAAAACTCTGTTTTAGTTGAAACTCACCGATAAAGTCCCATTTTTTTCCTTCTTGCGATCCGAAAAGTTGCAGGACTTTGACTCCGCGTGAAGATAAGGACGGAGATTCTTGGCTCCAGTAGTTCAAGACATCGATATGCGTCACATCGACTTTCTGATTGAGATCAAAAGTGATCGTCACCGTCTCGGGATGGAAACTGCTCATCCAGAAGAGATCTTTGAGTCGCTCGGACTCCTGCACGAGGTTTTCCGGAATCGTCCCTTTGCGGTTGTCGCGATCGGCAAGAGTGAAAAAGGATTCAATCGATTGTTTCACGCCGCGGTTCAAATGAAAGTGCACCTGATCCTGCCCCTTGTCGAAATAGGCCATGCTGTTGTTTGTCATGATCAGCGGTTCATAGCGTTGTTTGGTGATTTTGTCGGTGCGGCCGACCAAAGTGTCGCCAAACACAAAGAGGTTGGTGGCAGGCGTGTGTTGATCGAACTGGTCGTTGCCTGTAGAGAGGTTGAACGAATAGATGCCATCCCCCCCGGCCCAGCCTTGACGGTTCGCAAAGCGTTTCGTCCACACGGGATCGATGGAAACCACGTATCCTTTGCCGAGCATCACGCGAATCGAATCCTTGGCAGTGATGTCGAGTGCGATCTCATCGGCGTAGACCACGGAATAGACGGATACTGCCGGTTTGTGGTCGGCCAAGTATCGAATCTGGGCAATGTGGTTTCCTTCCACCGATGCAAGGGGATAGATTTTGTCGAGTTTGAGCGTGTGGCTTCCCTGGTCCAAGACCACTTCTTTGATCACTTTCATGAATCGTTGTCCTCCATGGGTTTGACTTCTGTAACGCGGATGAATCGCGGTCGATACACATTGGCATTATACAATGCGGCAGGCGAGGTCGAATTGACGTTATACGAAATCAAGTAACTTCCCGGCTCACTCAAGTGCGCATGCATTTTGGCGTTATAGGTGATCGCCCCGCGATAGAGGGTGTGTTCAATCGATTGATAGAGCAGCTGATATGCACCAAAAGTTCCATAGGGGGTATCGGACAGCGCATAGACGATGCGACTGCTCACCGTGTGCTCCGTGACTACCAGCATATACTTTCCGGCAAACAGACCTTGATCCATATACGTTACGCTGAGTTCTGCAGACACTTTGTCGATCAAGGGGTAGGATTGATTGATGTCACGGGACCAGCCCGAACCATCAAAGTATTCCCAATGGTTGAAGTGGGTGAAATCTTCCTCGGTGGTGCGGGAAACGATGAGATGACGACCATTGAGATCGAGGTAGCCGTAGACATAGATGTAGCCATCTTGCGGACGGTTGTCCATCACGCCCGCTCCGAAATAGATGATTCCGCCCTCGGGCGTGAAACTCATGAGTGGCGAAGTCATGTATGTCGCGTCTTCATAGACGAACCGGTCCGCTTCGATCGGCGTATGGATCATTCCGACCCGGAATACTTCGAACGCCTCAGGCGTATCTTTGACGAGAATCGGAAAACAATAGAAATCGTTGCCCAGCACGATGCCGTCTTGAAGCCATAACCGTGCCGTCAGCTCGTTACCCGTGATTTCAGGCGATGTGTCTGTAGTGCTGACCTGGGCAAACAAAGGCATCGAATCATGATCGATAAACACGATTTTTCCCAAACCGACCATCTCATCATCGTGACTCGATAGCACTTCCAACTTGAGCTTCAGAACGGTCTGTGACGGAATGGATATCGATAAGGAATAGGATTCATCGGGATTACCGCTTGCCTGGGCCATGGAATATGTATCAATCAAGACCCAAGACTCGCCGTCGGCGGATGCGAACAACCGGAAGTCGGAAACACCAAGCCCCGGCGTTTCATTGAAATTCCATATATATATCGTTTCAAGCGAGACCTCACTCTGAAAATCGAAGATGAGCTCGATGCCGCTTCTGAAAGGTGCTTTCCACATGATGCCATTGGCGGTATTCGTCAATTTCCCTTCGGGATCATAGGAGATATCCAAGCCGTAGGCGTCGAGCAGATTCGACGCCTGATAACCGAGATATTCCGTCGGTTCAAAGGCGCTTTGAGATTGATTCGATGCGTTGACGGGGTATTCGAAACGCATCCCTGAGGCGATGTCGCTGTCCCCGTTGTAATAACCCAGAGAATTATTGATCAAGCGCATGCTATTGCGGACGTTGTTGAAGGGGTTGACTGCTCCCGTGAAAGTATCGCTGAAGATAAATGCCGTCTTGGACCGATCCGCGCCGATGCGGTCGTCACCGAGCAGATTGAACGAAAATATCCCGTCTGCGCCTGTCCAGTACTCATATCGTTGAAATGCAAGGGTCCAATCCATATCTTCTTCGACGATCAAACCCATATCGAGGATGAACTCAAGATGCGCTAGGGTGTAGGTGACATCTGCCGTCGCAGGAAAAGTGAAGCGGATATGTTTCGCGCTCACCTCGGACAGCGAAATGGCATTCAATCCTTCTGTCAGAGGTTGATTTGAGCGTACGCGGGTGTAAGCCAGACCATTCAAGGACACGTCGATTGATACGGATTCAATCAAGGCGTCAGCGGATGATGGATTGAACCATCGGATAAGCGAAATGG
>JBAZGL010000002.1:0-26216 GCA_041652855.1 Candidatus Izemoplasmatales bacterium | reverse complement strand
ATGAAACCCGTCGCAAAACCGGAAACAAAATCCGCAGTGAAACCCGAAATGAAACCCGCTCAAAAACCATTTAAGAAATAGATTTCCACGATTCCTTCATTTAAGGCATTCTCATAGAGAGTGCCTTTTTGTAACTTCCATTGATATCCTGATCAAAATATGATGATGACTCTATCGTATCAAGAATAGACTGGAGCTACACATCATCCACTAGTCGTTGTTTTCACAGATAAGAAATATATTCTATGGTCTCTTGGCGGGGTTTGATTAATCACTTCGCGATAATCACAATAGCAGATTGGAAGAAATGGGAATCATCCGTTGTTAAGGAAATCTTATAAAGATTCCTTGAATTTCTGCCATAAGGTTTCATTGATCATTTTCATCATCTTTTTGTCAATCTTCTCCACTTTTCGATCATAGGTCATGATGCCATTGACCTCATCTTCGACGTCTGAAAGTTGCGTGTAAACCAGTACGCTTAACCCCTTTTTAACCTCGGGGTATATCTTCTTTTCATACAATTCTTTCACCGCTTGATTCAAATCTCTCAAAGACGAAAAGATTTTGTAACCAAAAATGGCATCGGGGTTATAACTATGGTCATCGATTCTCATGCTATACCCGCCAAACTCGGTGAGTGCTAGGATTCTCTTCCTGGCTTTCTTTTCGGGAAAACGGATTCTTTGGAAATAGATATGCCGGCTGTGATAGTCGCCACCTTTTTGATCGGACCAGCCACTGGCATGGTCGACCAGACGGGAGTGATCCAACTTTCGGACGCGTTTTTCCACTTCCAAGGCGTGAAACTGGCCCCATGACTCGTTGAAAGGCACCCAAGTCGAAATAGAGGCGACGTTTCTCAGATGCATCAACATCTCTTCCAGTTCGATCAGGTATTGATCTCTTCCTTGTTTGTGTCTTCTCCCAAAAAAGATGTGCCATCCATCGTTCAAGTTGATGTGGATCATGGATAAGAAGTGATGGATTTTGACATCCTTGCTTGTAGATCCATTGATCATATCCTGCCACACGATCATGCCGATGCGATCACAATGATAATAGAAACGTAGTGGTTCGATCTTGATATGTTTTCTCAGCAAGTTGAATCCGTAATCTTTCATGGTTTGAATATCATGAATCATCGCTTCATCAGAAGGCGCCGTCAACAAGCCGTCGGGATAATAGCCCTGATCGAGTACGCCGGACAGAAAATAAGGCTGATTGTTAAGAAAGAAGCGCATGACGCCTTTCTCATCTGCTCTTCTTTCAAATTTGCGCATCCCGAAATAACCCGACACTTCATCTTCGCCATAGATGAGTTCATAATCATATAGGTGTGGCGTCTCCGGAGTCCAAGCCGCCACCGCTCCGAGTTGAACTTGGATGGTTTTGCCAACAAATGCACTCTGTGCCACTTCTTCATCACCCAGACGGATTATGATATGACCCGAAACCTTATCATCAAAGGTCTCCGATGTGATTTGAAACGTGACAGTCCCGGCGTCAAAATCCGTTTTGATCCACACGTCCTCCACATAACCATCCGGAACGCTTTCCAACCAGACGGTCTGCCAAATACCCGACTGAGGCGTGTAAAAGATGCCCCCGCGCTTGAGCCTTTGTTTGCCTGTTTGGCGGTAGGATGTATCAGTGATGTCCTTGACAATCACTTTCAAGGAAAAGCCATCGCCTATGACATAGTCAGTGATATCGACTTTGAAGGGTGTGAATCCACCCAGGTGTTTCGTCGCGAAAGAATCGTTCACGTAGACTTTCGCTTCTTGATCGATGGCTCCAAAATGCAGTATCAACCGTTTCTTCCGAAACCCTTCGGGCAGATCGACATTTCTGTGATATATCAAAAAATCATCGGGATTGACCATACGTTCCACACCCGAAAGCGTGGCTTCCGGAGAAAAAGGAACCAGGATTTTCCCTTCATAAGCTGTATTGCTTTCGTCCTTGCCGATGCAGTAATCCCATTCGCCGTTCAAACTCATATAACTGCTTCTCACCATTTGCGGCCTCGGGTATTCATTCAGGACCTGAAGCGGATTCAATCGACACGCAAATGGCGTTTCGAGTCGCTTCATCCGTTTTGCTCCTTTACACCTTTTCGTTCTTGCCTAATGGCGAACCAGACCGGGACCAAGGTCAAGATGACGACAATGGCCGAAGCGATGAATATTCCCGGTGTCGGAACCGGTTTGATGACGCCGAGATCTTCATAGAATACCCCGCTGTTCGTAATGACCTTCGCTCCGATGAACGGACCGATGATCATCGGAATCATGACACTGAAAATCATGCGAATGCCTTGAAAATGCCCGACCTTGTCGAGCGGTGTATGATCCCTGACCTTCACATTCAAAACCGTTGTCAACACGAGATTCCCGCTCATCATAATCGTTCCGGAAATCCCGACAAGAAGCGGTTTTCTCGTCACAAACAATAATATGAGCCCCACGGCCATGATCACAACTCCGGGCACGAAAAATCTGTTCTTGTTGTGGGCTTTCATGAACCTCGAAACCACAACGCTCACGACAGACGCCAAAATCAACACAATCCCCAAAAGGATCGCATAACTATCGATGCCCAGATAACGTTGGATGTAAATGATGAAATACGGCATATAGACTTGTACGGCGATGCCGAACACAGCGAGTCCGATCAGATAGATATAGAGTTTCTGATGGGAGACGATCGTTTTCGGTTTGAAACCATATGTCAGTGTGTTCCAATAACTGGTCTGCGATTTTTGGACATTCGATTCTTTGATCAAGAAGATGCCGATCACACCGCCAAGGCTGATGAGTCCGCCGGAAACCATAAAGAACAATGGCCAATTATCTTGTTGGACCATGATATCAAACCCGCCAAAGATGATCAGCATTGCGACCAAAGGCAACATGGCGATGACACCTTCGACTTTACCTCGATTGTGGTGATTCGTGCTGTCAGTGACCCAAGCATTGAACGCTCCATCGTTTGCCATCGATCCGAAGAAGGTCATGATGCAGTCCATAATGATCACAACCAATACGGTAATCAAGACAATGTTACCGCCTTTGAAGATTTTTGCCATGTTTTCGACCGAGACAAACGCGAACGACAACGTGACGAGCCCCCAAAGGATATAGCCGACGGATATGAAGAGTTTTCGTTTCGACACCCGATCCGACAGAGCTCCCATCAGAATCGTCGTCAATGTGGCGGTGATGGCGCTCGCCGCCACCATGGAAGCGATCGCATTGGGATCACCGGAAATCGTGTTGTACAAGAATAGATTGAAATACATATTCTCGATCATCCACGCCAATTGCCCGAAAAGCCCGAAAAGGATGATCGTGATCCAGATGCGTTTCCCGACTGCCGTTTTGTTGTCCATATGTTTTCTCCCTAGAATCAATGATGCGTTAATGGTCGTTTTTCGCATACGACGGTTTCAGTTTTGCTGAAGAATCGTTTTTCCAAGAACTCCCACAATACTAGGAATCCCCCATGCAACACGAGGAAGATCGCTCCTAAAACATCCCAGTCCAAAATCGTTCCCTCTAAAATCGGATGATAGATATACATGGCGTCTCCATACCCAAGGACAGTGATCAAAAACAAACCATAGACCATGTACACGGACAACCCCAGTGGCAACAAAACCCATTTCTTGAGTTCGGGTTTCAAATATCCGGTACGGATCATGATGAAGACCAGATAAAAAGTGATGGTGTGATGGACCAGTCCCGAAATCGTCATCGGATAGAAAAAGGAAACGTCTTGCCCGATAAAGTCGGGATACACGATCGTCAGGATGCTGCCAAGAAGCCCGGTATAGGCGATCGAGTGGAAAACGGGGCTGTTCTTCTTGCAGACAAGAACAGCGATCGCAAGCGCGAAACTGCTTGCTCCGCAGAAGGTCCCCGGAAGAAACGAAATCCAGCCGTTTCTCAATATGGCGATGCTGGTTCGATTCCATAGGATAGCCAGCAGCAATCCGATTCCGATGAGTTTGATGGCTGTTTCCTTCTGCTTTTCCGTGTGTGCTTTCTTTTGAATCAGAATGGTCAATCCGGTCATCATCGCGAACGTGACCGAAAGGTATAGAATATGTTCAATTCCATAGATTTGTGGCATGATATGTTCTCCCTCATCGTGTGGTTAATTATTATTGTAGCACAAAAAGAGCATCTAGATAAGCACTTTCATCCACAAATCGCGGAAATACTAGTAGGAAAATCGTCTCCACAACCCGACCTTATAGAGCTTACGCGTTGTAAATTTATTAGTGAATATCTCAAAATACAAATCAATAATTAGTATTGATATATTTTCATTCGAGGGTTATAATGAGGTAGATTATACAATTAAATAGCTGTGTGGGCATGTTTAATAATCATGAAATAAGCGTCGGTGGTTGGGATATTTATTGGATATTGATGACGATTCCAATCATCAATATCATTGTTATTCTCATTATCCTATTTTCCAGAGACTCCAATAGAACGCTGTGAAACATATTGCTTGCCCGAATTATTATCATAATCTTTGTTGTTGCTCTTTCTTTGACGGAATTGGCTCCTATTGTTATCCCGTTTTGGAATGAATTCAAAAGATTATTTACATCCATAATCATTCTATACTGAATGTCTATCATTAACCTATTCAGGTATTGGCTCAACTCAAAAAACAAAATGGGTTGCGCAAATGAAATCTATTTACTTCACAAAGTGTGACACACTACCCACAATAAGTAATCCATCTGCGATGTTGATCATTACAATGAACACTATATGTGTGTAATCCCATAGATGTATCACGCCGAAACATACTATAATCAAATCAGAAATGAGGTCATAATCATGAAAAAATTGTATTGGATGCTATCCTTATTCATTTTTTCTCTTTTGCTAATTAGCTGTAGCGCAAACATTGATGATTTCCCGATCGAGGGCGGTAGCGACCAAATAGTTCTTCTTTCCGAAAACGTGCCAGAAAGAAAAATCATCTACACGGTCAATAGTTCTTTTGACGTCGAAAACTTGACGCAGAGCATTCAAACTTTAAGAGGTCTTCTCAACAGTGATGAATGGTTTGATCAAGAAACAATTGAATCCTCAAGAGCCACCTTTAAAGCTAGGATCAAAACTGAGCGCCTAGATGCATTCATCACGGATTTAAATGACAATTTTCAAGTAAGAGATTTCAGCAAGCAGGCTACAGACGTATCGCTTCAATATCAAGACAAGACAAACCGCATCACGGCCATCAATTTGCAAATCGATAGACTTCAAATTCTCTATGAATCCGCATCGCTTTCAGATATGATTCTAATCAATGAACAGTTGGCCGCTCTCGAAGTCGAATTGATGCAAATACAGGGAGAGCTAAGTCTGTTTGACAGCTTGATTGACTATAGCGAAGTAACTATCAGACTATATGGTAGTGATGTCGTCACGAAATCTCCTTTCTTCAACCGCTTTGCCAACGGTATAATCACCGGTTTCAAAGCTGTCGGTTCATTTTTCTACTGGATTGGGATCGCAATTGCGCACATCATCCCATTTGCCGTTGTCATTGGGCCGATTGTCATAGGTTTTGCGATACTTAGAAAGAAGGTTTTCCTGCCGAGAAAAGCAATAAGGAAAGTGGCTCAAAAAGACAAAGAGTGACGAGTCAAAAAAAGCCACCGAAATGTCTAGGTTTAGACAAACATAGTGGCTCAGACCAGAATCGAACTGGCAACATTTGGTTTTTCAGTCCTATCAGGCACAATAAAAAATTAAACGGAGTGAGAAGCGTCTTCCTAATCCGGCCGAAAATAGACCAAATTGTCTCCCTTGCGTATGTAAATCGTGTAAGAACCCTGGTTCAGCTCCACAAATTTATCAATTCTATAGAAATGTTCTGTCTCGACATAAAAAACATAATAGCGATTGTTCATAAGCTTTGAAATAAAACTCAACTCTGATGTTAATGCGTTAAGCGCTGCGTTGGCAGCGTCTTTTTCGTTTTGTATTGTGAATTCAGAGGTATATACAGAATAATTGGTTTCTAAATCTGTTTCGGATGGAAATTCAGGGGCGGGAGTTATCATAAGAATCGGTACGATTTTAGCCTGATTCATCACTGCCAATCGATAGATGAATATGCCCATCAAAATAACAATTGTGAAAACAACTTGAACAATATCTCTTTTCCTTCTTTGCTTCTCAGAAAACACGATGTTTTGATGTGCATTTTCAATGTCGAAAGGCTCCCCAGTGAGTATACTTTGAATATCAATCAATGTCGCATTGAAAAATGGCGCAATGTGAAGTGTTATGTCTGGTGTTGAGATTTCCAAAAAATACTTGCGTTTTTTTCCGGTTTGAATCATAGTTGAGATTATGTCATTGACAATAATCTTTCTGTTACAGATCCAGTAGCGCCGAAAAGAAAGAATACCGTCATTGATCGTCAGTCTTGTTCCTAGTCTATGTACTAGTGTAATCAAAAATATGAAGAAAATCAAAAATGTGAATATCCAAATCAGAATATCTTTGCTGACGAATGCAATGAAAAAGAATAGAGCGGATTCAATAGCGAGCAATATCAAAACACCAAAACTGGTACGGAGTTTAAGGTTCATAAAATTCCTTTCTGATGTCTTTGATCTCTCAGTACTATTTATAGTACCTTAGCCTTTCTTATTGCTAATCCATTAAAACTCACTAGAAAAACGATGAGTGGAACTCCATATAATTGAAACAATCCCCACAATAAAATACCTATTGTAGATACTATTTCTTCAAAAGTACTACCATCAAAAGAATCTATAATATCACTAATATCAAAACTACCCAAACCAAGCAGTGAAAAAAATTCACTAATTGAGAAAGTAAATGATATGATTGCCACTAGACTTGCGAATAAGAATATATACATTATTAGTCTTCTCATAAAAATCACCTCGGAAGTGATTATAGCATATTATTGCAACAAATAAACACGAAATTAATATTTTTACTACTGGATTTTGAAATACTCCGTATGTCGACCAATAATTATGTAATCAATAGAAAAAAACAACCAAAAAACCACCCGAATGACTCTCATTAAGTCCATGTGGTGGTTCTGCCAAGAGTCGAACTGGCGCTTCAAGGATTTTCTGTCGCAGGATTATGGAAAAACCACTTCGATTAACTCTCAAGTCCGCCGTTCTATATGAATCAATCTAAATACAACTAATCTATATTATCAATTGCAATGCGATTAATCGCTTCTATTCTATGGATGATAGGTGGATGGGAGTAAGTCATAAACACATCAACGGGATTCGGATTAAGGTTGATAAGATTGAGTATTGAAATCCGTTTCAATGCATTGATCATATCTGTCTTACTTGTAGTATTCACCGCGAAATTATCCGCTCTATATTCAACATGTCTGCTAAAGTGATTCATCGATAACCCAGTTATATACAATACCAAGAAAAACATCGAATAAAAAACGACAGCAGTTAACACAATATTGGGTTCGGCGAAACGAAATGCATGTGCAACATCAGCTGATAGATGTATACTTAAAATGACAGTAACAAACAATGAATAAACCACAAAATTAAGTGGTATAGACTTGATCCCGTCTTTGTGTTTCGCGTGACCGGTTTCGTGAGCAAAAACAGCCAGAATTTCTCCCTCGCTTAATTTATCAATCAATGTATCATACAAGACGATTTTCCTTCGTCTCCCTGCCCCTTGGAAATAAGCATTGACTCGCGCACTTCGCTTAGACGCATTCAATAAATAGATATTCTTAAGTCGAAATTGGTGATTACTTGCATAAGCAATAATCTTCTCCTTTAATGACGATTCTTCAAGCGGTTTTAGCTTAAAGACAACTTTTCTGTAGATTATTACGACAACAAAAATCATAACAAGTGTTAATATTATGCCAAAGTAATGCTTTGAACTAATAGATAGGATCAATGCAACTAGGCTAATACTGCCTATAACCGCTTTAATGCTTAAATCAACTAACAACGCTTTGGTGGTCGATTTGATAAAGCCATATCGATTATCAATTACCAAACTATAGAAGATTCTTTTTGTTGCTTCTAATGCGAATAGAGGCAATCCCACAATAACAGTTGTGAATACATCAACCCAAACAGTATCATCAATAGACTGAGACAATAAATTATTAATCCTAAAGACTAAATCGAATGAAAGAATTAACAAAACCATAAAATAGAACACTATTTTTGTCACAAATTGCACTCTAAGGTTGTCTTTATGATATGCCTTAGACTTGAAAAATGTATCTTTATCATAAATATTGGACATATCATAAGAAAATGGTTCGTTCAAGCTCCGATAACGCACGCACGAAAGAACGATCTCAACGATAAAAGCAAATAACACTATTCCAAGAATAACAATTTTCATAATAGACACCCCCCGTATTGCGTCTATGGGAAATGAATACATTGATCTGAAGTTTTATGGGGGCTGAAGATGATCTCTCGAATGACATACATTAGATTCTCTGATTACATAAAGAATCATTGGGTCCATCAGTATTGTATTATATATCCTGTGTATTTTAAAGCAGATAACCAGTATTTGGGGTCTCAATATTCCATGTCTCTCTTATTATGATACACCATGAATTTTAGCTATTGCTTAATCATAACTTATAAATCCCAAAATCCACCACCGACGGTTTTCTACTCGGTACAAAAAGACTACGACTTACCGCATTCAGAAATGGCGTGATTCATATCCTGTTTATAAATTTGACCTATAAGTAAAAATAGCATTTTCTCTAATTAACAAGTACAATGCAACAAATGCTCTCCTCCGATGAAAATCGAGAAAATCAAGCAATATTGCACAACCTGCTTGCGACACGTGGACATCCATTAATTTCCTCCAGATACTTGTTTTATACACCATTTAATGGAGCATATCAATAATAAATGGTTTCTAACAACTAGACAACGAAAAAAAGCCATTCAAAGATGGCATTATTTCGTTCTCGATGGTGGTCCGGGTCAGAATTGAATTTGCGATACATAGATTTTCAGTCGATTCACTTATTGTTTCTCGATCTATGATCCGTATTCCCATACTACCGGTCGATTTGAAGGATTCCAATATCTGTCCCATCCGCTCGGCACACTCGCTGCTGCAGCATAAATAGTCAAGCTGCCGCAATTATGAAATGCAAATGTGCCAATATCAGACACGGCTGCAGGAATCGTGACACTCGTAAGATTGCCGCAATTAAGAAATGCATACCTGTCAATTCTGGTCACAGTGGCAGGAATCTGATAGCTGGAATCCTGTTTCCCTGGTGGATAGAAATATAAGGTTGTCATATCCTTGTTAAACAATATGCCGTCAACCGCGACAAACACGGAGTTGTCTTCTTCGACCTCTACACTCACTAAACCGCTACATAAACGGAACTCTTGACGATTCATGGCGATGAGGCTCGAGGGAAGCGTGACACTCGTCAAATGGTTACAATTTTTGAATGCTTGATTTTCAATACTGGTCACTCCCTCAGGAATCTGATAGCTGGAATCCTGTTTCCCTGCCGGATATGAAAGCAAGCGAGTCATTTCAATATCAAACAAAACGCCATCAACAGACACATAATCAGCATTATCTTCATCGACATTGATACTCACTAGACTGCTGCAATCTGCAAACGCGCTGGCTTTGAGGCTTGTCACGTTCGAGGGAATCGTGATGGTCGTTAAACTACTGCAATTAGCGAACGCAGAGAGGTCGATGCTGGTCACGCTAGGTGGAATCGTAAAACTTGACAAACTAGTGCAATACTTAAATACTCCGACATCAATACTCGTCAACTGGCTGCCCGGTTCAAATGTGATACTTGTTAATCCGGTGCACTTGGAGAATGCTGCATAACCGATGTTGTTCACATTCGGGGGGATCGAAATACTTGTCAAACGGCTACAATTATAGAACGCATACCAGTCTATACTGGTCACACTCGAAGGGATTTCATAGCTGGAAGCTGTTTTTCCTATCGGATATAAAAGCAAGTGGGTCATGTCTTTGTTAAACAGAACACCGTTCACAGAAGTGTAATTGGCATTATCGTCTTCGACATCTATGTTCACCAAACCTTCGCAAAAAAGGAACGCATCTGACTGAATCTCTGATACATTCACAGGAATCGTGATGCTCGAAAGATTGCCACAATTCATGAATGCATTCCTGTCAATGCTCGTCAACTGGCTACCCGCCTCAAATGTGACACTCGCTAAACCAGTGCAATCGTAGAATGCGGCGTAGCCAATGATGGTCACGCCGGATGGAATCGTGACTCCAGCTAAACTACCGCAAGAATAAAATGTTCTCAAGTTAATACTCATCAACTGGCTGCCCGCTTCGAATGTGACACTCGTCAAGCTGCTGCAATTTGCGAACGCAGAGCTACCAATGCTGGTCACGCTCGAGGGAATCGTCATGCTCGATAATTGACTGCAACTAGAAAATGCAGAATCGCCCATGCTCGTCAACTGGCTGCCCGCTTCAAATATGACGCCCGTCAAGCCTGTGCACATATAGAATGCAGAATTGCCGATGTGAATTACACTCGAGGAAATCGTAATACTTGTTAACCCGCTGCATGAATAGAATGCATTCGCGTCAATACTCGTCACACTCAACGGAACCTCATAACCGGATTCTTGTTTTCCTGCCGGGTATGAAAGTAGTTGGGTGATATCTTTGTTAAACAAAACGCCGTCAATCGATACATAATAGGCATTATTTTCGTCGATGTCTATGGCGACTAAACTATCGCAGAAAGTGAACGGATTAGTGCCGATATTTGCCACATTCGCAGGAATCGTCACGCTTGATAGATTGCTACAATTATTGAATGCGGATCTGCCTATGCTCGTCAACTGGCTTTCGGGTTCAAATGTGATACTCGTTAGTCCTGTGCAATTAGAGAATGCAGAGTTGCCAATACTGATGATACCAGATGGAATCATGACGCTCGTGATACTGCTGATCCTGGCAAACGCTTCATTTCCAATGCTGGTCACAGTTTTTCCCATATAAGTAGAGGGAATGATCAGGTTGGTATGAGTTCCCGAGTAACCTGTGACTTCATAAGAATCATCTAATTTGAGCTGATAAGTATAATTATCAGCACTTTCTTCGGTGCTTTTTCCTTCACAGCCAATTAACACTATAGAAGAAAGTAATATTATCAGTCCGAACACTATTCTTTTCATCGGATACTCCTCCTCTGTTAATTTTGATTGAGTCCAATACTCTAGCTCTAAGAACCTTGATGCAAACTTGAAGGTTCTCATATCGGATCCTCAATTAAATTTCGATAAAACATTACATATATTCATTATTCATATATACCAGTATACCACCGTTACATAACCATTACAATGCGATGACTGATTTTTGGGGTCTTGAATACTGATAATCAGTGAATATCATTTCTGTGTCAAATAACTTGAGTACCCCTTTGAGCAACAAAAAAGCCACCATAATATCTTGCTTAGGCTATATGGTGGCTCGGGCCAGAATCGAACTGGCGACACATGGATTTTCAGTCCGTTAGTCTATTTTGAGTTTTAACTGTATAGTTGTTTTAATCAAGATTTAATTGTAGTGTCAGCATTTAGACCTTAGCATAAAACAAAGACTGCGCTAGCTCCAATCAAAGTTCAAGAACAAAGATCTAAATTCTCTATTTTATTATGGAACATTTTATGGGACAGTGCATTTCTTACAGTGCCACAAGAAATAGAGCTATTCAGCATACTCATCAGGGATAGGGAAAAAGATGCCCATTTCTTGATAATGTACTTTGAGTTGTTCGATGTGTTACGAAAGCTTTTTATAGAGTATATCTTTAGACTTTTCAATCGATTCCTTCCAGTCGACTTGAGCATGTAATCTCGGGGTGGTTTCAAAACGGATGGTGACGGCTTTCTGCTTTTCAACCTTCAAACTCTTACAGTAGTCCTTAACAATCGTATATTTTCCTTCATACCCCTGTTTTTTGATAAAGTCATAAATTGCTTTCGCTGGTACCGGAATCATCACTTTCTCTTCAACAATTAGACGATACGGATCTCACTTAGACGGGCGCTTCATCTTCACTTTTTCATCTTCTGGGCCTTGTTCAAAGTACCGTTTCACGGTGCGATAGTCGCATCCATATCGTTTTCCTAATGCGCTATAGTTCGGTTTGATTTGTTGTTTCTTGATGATGGCGCTGGCATCCTTGATGTCTTTTCTCATTTGATATCCTCCAGTCTGTTTAAACTAGATTAAATCAAATCAAAAAATGGTATTGTCGAAAACCGACATTTTTCACCGGCGATTTTCTACAATACCATGGTACCATTTACATTTTCTAGTTGGTTTCATTTCGTAAGTACATAAATATAAAAATGAATTGATAGATAATAAAATCATACAGTCACTTTTGTAAACAAAACACTAGTACCTATCACATACAAAACAAGTCAATCTTTGATAGAAACCCTTTGCGTATTATTAAGTGTAAAAATTCTTACATAGTATAATATTCAATCTACGGATTGACTAACTCTGGAACCCCGGCATTACTAAATTGCCACTCGCCCGAGAAATAATATGGACGATTTTCAAGGTTCCACGCAGGGTTTATCACATAATCTTCCTCAAAGCCCAAGAAATAAATTGAAACATTGCTAGACTCCAGAAAAAGACGATGTTCAATAACAGTGACACTTGTCGGGATGACCACCCATGCTAAATTTTCGCATAATCTAAATGTGTGACTCATAATGGCCTCTACCGTGCTTGGGATAATTAAATATATCAAATATGGGTTGCCTTGAAATGCGCCATGATCTATTGAAATAACACTTGCTGGGATAGTATAGGTTGCTATATTCAACCCAGAAGGTACACAATAAAGTATTGATAAATCATGAGAAAATAAAACCCCATCTACACTAGCAAAATAATCGTTTTCAGGCACGACATTGATTTCAATTAGGCTATTCATCGCCGAAATAGCCCCTCCGCCAACAGTCTCTAAATTTTTCGAAATATTTAATACTTCTAGATGTTGGTTTTTATAAAATGCTAAGGTGTTTATTCGAGTCACTGTTTCAGGAAGATCATAAACCGTTCCCAATTTAGCTGACGGATAGAAACATAAAATCGTTAAATCTTCAGTAAAAACAACATCATCAATCGATTCAAAATATATGTTATCAGGATGTACAGTAAATTCTTCAATCGTCATTGTTCCATAAAAAGCATAATGTGATAATTCTTGAACATATTGTGGTATCATAAATGATTTTAGTGAATGACATTCAGAAAATGCATATAGCCGAATGGTAGAAACATCGCCTGCAAAGGTTATTGTTTCCAAATAGTAATTTCCTTGAAAAGCCCCATTAAGTATTTCTGTGGTTTGCAAAATTACTTCATAAGTACTTCCTGCTTTTCCTGATGGATATGCTACTAATTTGCTTAAATCAGCCGAATATAGAACCCCATCTACCACTTGATAGTTTGTATTAGAAGCATCTACTATAAAAGAAGTAAAACTTTGATTCGATGCAAAGACTGATCCACCATATAACAGTAACTCATCGTGCAAATAAACCTCTTGAATATTTCCAATATTATAAAATGCTAGGAGAGAAATCTCAGTAAGCGAACTTGGAAAATCCAATAAAGATAAAGAAGTACAATTCTGAAAAGCTGACATCATAATGCTTATAAGTCCTTCTGACAAAGTCAAGTTTGTGAGCGCTATACATCCAAAACACATAAAATCTGGTATGATTCTAACGTTTTCTGGTATCGCGAGAGTTACTAAACTAGTGCAATTCATAAATGCGCCCATTCCAATTTCTAACACAGAGTTTGGGATAACAATTTCTGTTAAGTACTGGTTTCCGCTAAAAGCAAAATTACCAATCGCTTGAATACCATCATCTATCTCAAAATACGTCTCTGTTTTTCCTTGGGGGTATAAAAACAACTCATAAGAATCGTCGTCGTCATTTGTCATAGGGTTTGGATTATAACTAAGTTTAGCGAGACTCGATTTGACAATTTTTCGAAACAATATTCCATTCAAAGAATAGAAAAAACTATTATCTGCAGCTACATTAATCTCAGTAAGAGAGCTACAGTTTTGAATAATATCTTCTCCAATAGATTCTAAAGATTTTGGCAATTGAAGAATTTTAAGATTGGTTGCATCAGAAAATGAAAAGTCTCCAATTTCCTTGATTGTTTCTGGCAAATATACGGTTTCAATCATAGTATTTCGATAAAAAGCATAATTGCCAACTCTTAAAACCGTTAATCCATTTATTTCGGTAGGTAACTGAATTAGTCTAGCCGATCCTGTATAAGCAATAATTTCAACACCATCAAGATAGGTTCTGATTACATAATCCCTTTCATCAACGACAATACTTGTGTCTTCTGAAGAAGTCGTTGTGATGATTTGAGGTGTCGTTGTGATATTTTGAGTTGTTGTTGTGGTGTTTTGAGGTGCCGTTGTGATGTTTTGAGTTGTCGTCGTTTCATTGACGCAGCCAAACAGTAAAATAGTAACAAATAACAAAGTAAAGTATTTCAGTAACCTAGAGACTTTGTTCATTTATTCGGCCTCCTTACAATTTTTCTATCATGTAACACAACCATAGCATATTCATTCGACTCCTCTGTGTCAAGTAGACAATGAATTATATAATTTTTAGTTGATTACAAACTTCGTTTTTTGTGTGAATTGATACAGCAATTATCAAGATAATTCTAACTGACTGCCAATGCTTCATCGGTGATAAAATCAAACAGTTTTTGGATAGCGTTGATACATCTTTACTGTTTTTCATAATTGTATTTAAGATTTTCCTTGTTTATATAACAAAAAAGCCATCAAAATGGCTTAATCTAGGGCTATATGGTGGCTCAGGCCAGAATCGAACTGGCGACACATGGATTTTCAGTCCATTGCTCTACCAACTGAGCTACCGAGCCATCATGGCGGTCCCGACGGGAATTGAACCCGCGATCTCCAGTGTGACAGACTGGCATGTTAACCACTACACCACAGGACCGTTTGGTTGCGGGGGGAAGATTTGAACTTCCGACCTTTGGGTTATGAGCCCAACGAGCTACCAGACTGCTCCACCCCGCGATATGAAATTGTGCTATCTTATAATACCAAAAGGCCATTCCTTTGTCAATAAAAACAAAGGGGTGTTACACACACGACAGACGAATCCAATAGATACTGATGGTACCCGAGGCCGGACTTGAACCGGCACGTCATTTCTGACATTGGATTTTAAGTCCAACGCGTCTACCTATTCCGCCACTCGGGCAATGGTGGTGACCCGCAGGCGATTCGAACGCCTGACCCTTTGATTAAAAGTCAAATGCTCTACCGGCTGAGCTAGCGGGTCGCTAAAAGCTCAACTGGTGAGCTATATCATCAAAATGGTGCCGAAAATAGGACTTGAACCCACAACCTACTGATTACGATTCAGTTGCTCTACCAATTGAGCTATTTCGGCACATCATGGCGGAGAAAGAGGGATTCGAACCCCCGCGGCGTTTGCACGCCCTGTCGGTTTTCAAGACCGATCCCTTCAGCCGGGCTTGGGTATTTCTCCAAATTAATACTAATAAACTGGTGGACCCAGTAGGACTCGAACCTACGACCGATCGGTTATGAGCCGATAGCTCTAACCAACTGAGCTATGGGTCCGTATATGGTAGCGGCGGAGAGACTTGAACTCTCAACCTCACGGGTATGAACCGTACGCTCTAGCCAGTTGAGCTACACCGCCGTAATAGGAAAAGATGGTGGAGTATAGCGGGATCGAACCGCTGACCTCCTGCTTGCAAGGCAGGCGCTCTCCCAGCTGAGCTAATACCCCAGAAACAATGGTGGGCCTAAATGGACTTGAACCATCGACCTCACGCTTATCAGGCGTGCGCTCTAACCACCTGAGCTATAGGCCCATCATTCACACTTCACAGTGCGAATAATATTTTACTATCTCTACACCGGTTTGTCAATTACAATTTCTCCAAACTTTCCGCTGTTTGTGCGACAAATCGCATTCGGACTAGTATGTTTTTGTTTCTGTAATCGGGTATTTGATTTGATTCTTTTTAAGTTTATCACGAATGATGACTTCTGGGTCCAACCCAAGGTCGACACACATCGCCAGACTATACATGAGAACGTCCGCCAGTTCCTCTCGAACATTCTCCATGCTCACGGCTGTATCCGACCATTGATAGTTCTCCAATAGTTCTGCGGCTTCGATGATAATTGATTTTGCCAAGGCTTCCGGAGTATCGTGTTTCCGCCAACCTCGTTCATCCCGGAAACGGATAATCTCATCCAGTAGTTTTTTCATCTTTCGCCTCCAAAATCTTTTTGATCCGTTTTTTGAGTGTCGGCCGATCAATCAACACAATCCGTCCGCACCCCAGACATTTGATTTTACAATCCGTACCGAATCGGATGATTTCCCAACGGTTCTCTCCGCAAGGATGCCCTTTCTTGAGTGTCACAACATCTCCGAGCTTGATGGTTACATCCAACGGATTCATGATCTGTCTCCCTGCATTTTCTGGATGAATTTTTCAAGTTCGTCAGCGTCTCTAAATCGAATCGTTAGTTGATTGGATCGAATCTTAACAGCGTCCTTATCCAAAAAAGAGGTCTCGATCTCGCGCTTGAAATCCTGAAGTTTCTTAATAAGTTCCTCGTCGGGATTATGTCGTTGTACGGGTTTTTTCTTCTTTTCTATTTTCACAATCATTTCAATCTCGCGGACCGTGAGTTTGTTTTGGATAATCATAGACGCGATCTTTTGAATCCGAGATACATCCTGAAGTTTGCTTAAGGCGCGCGCGTGTCCCATCGAAATGTTTCCTTGATTGATATCATCAAGGATCTCGTGGGGTAACGCGAGAATTCCCAGGGTGTTGGATACATAAGAACGGCTCTTGCCGATTTTCTGGGCAAGTTCCAAATGCGTCAATTTCATCGTCTCGATGGCGTTTTGGTAAGCTTGGGCCTCTTCAACGATGGTTAGATCTTCCCGTTGAATGTTTTCCAGAAGCGCCAACTCAGCCAAATACTGATTGTTATAGTCACGAACGATCGCGGGAACCGTATCGAATCCAGCCATTTTGGTGGCCTTGGTCCGGCGTTCTCCCGCAACCAGCATATACCCCCCGCTGATTTTCTTCACGATAATCGGCTGCAGAACGCCGTTGATCCGAATCGAATCAGCAAGTTCCTGCATGGCTTCCGAGTCAAAATGCTTGCGCGGCTGGTACGGATTGGCTTGAATCAAATCGATGGGAATTTCGATGACTTCCTCTTTTTCAAGGTCAGGAATCAAGTTCTCGCTCAACAAGTCTTCCAAGCCTCGTTTTACCCGAGTATTAGACATCGCGGTTCACCACCTCTTTGGCCAGTTGTTTATAACTGATCGAACTCTTGCTTTTTGGAGAAAACTCCGTGACGGGAACACCATAAAACGTTGCGTTCGAGCAACTGATGTTCCGCGGAATAATCGTCTGAAACACCTTCTCACCAAAATAGGTTTTGACTTCGTTGACCACTTGGAACCCCGAACTCGTCCTCGTATCAAGCATCGTCAGGAGCACGCCGAAAATCGTCAAAGTTTCTCGGTTGACCTTTTTCTTACTTTGGACCAAGCGGATCGTGTTGAGGAGTTGTGTTAGTCCGTCCATCGCGAGAAACTCGCACTGAACGGGAATGATAACGCCATCGGAAGCCATCATCGCATTGATCGTGATGTATCCTAGGGATGGCGGACAATCGATGAGGATATAATCATAAGCGTCTCTGATGTGTTTCAATTGCGTATGGAGAATAAAGTCGCGATTAGAATTCATGATCAGTCGCTCCTCGATTCCCTCAACGGTCGTTTTTGCAGGCAAAACATCGATGAGCGAATTTTCAGTCGTCAACGTCACGGTATCCATTTGGACTTCTTCCGCTAAACAATCGAACACGCTATGGATGAAACTCCCACGATGAATGCCCATGCACGTGGTCGCGTTGGCCTGATAATCAAGGTCTATCAACAACACTTTTTTGCCCATCCCCGCCAAAGAACTGGCGAGATTGATCGCTGTCGTCGTTTTACCTACGCCGCCTTTTTGATTGGCGATGGATAGAACAATGCTCATGATGTACCACCTTTCTCCACGAGACAACTCACAAAATGGCTTATAAACAAATCCCGATTCTCAAAATACAGCGCAATCAACTGGGGCGAAAAGAACGCTTCGATTTCAGGACTTTTGAACAGTTGATCAATCTCATCGATGGTCAACACTTTGTTCATCTGATCCCACGCATCCACGCCGCAAACTTCTCTTACCAAATACTGGTAGATCATCACAAAAGCGATGAGCTGTTCATCGTGATATTGCGCCAGGTGCTGAATGTGGTATTCATATCGGCTCGGTTTATACTTCTCGGTCTCAAGAAAGCGTGATGAGAAGTTGATGAGCATCGAATACATATCCGTCCGCCGATTGAAGAGGTAATGGTTCAACCGATCCGCCGTCCGCTTCATCTGAACGCTGATTTCTTCATTTTCGAGGATTTTCTCGATCCCCCGTTCATGGACATAGAGATAGAGATCGAAGACATTCATGATGTCTTTGCCTTTATCTTTGACCTGTTCCGCCACAAACACGGCCAGTTCGCCCACCAGTTTCTGAAACACCCGTTCTTCATGGAGCGGCTCTCGCTTGGCCTGTTTTCGAAGCAACTCGAGATAGGTTGTGATATCATCGTGGTATTTATCGATGACTTGGTTCATCTTCACCCAATCATCATTCATATCCGAGTGTAGTTTCTCGTTATAGAGAATCTGCGCAAAAAAGATGAGGTAGAACAAGACGAGCGTGAAAATATAGATATACATAAATCCGGGGACGTCAACCGCAAGCGCCAATCCCTCTTGGTGACTGATGATATAGTAGATTCCCAAAGCCAAAATCAATAATCCATATGAAAGATATGACAGAAAGTCCTGATAGAAAATGATGATGGTCAACGTGATATAGAAAAACAGGTATGCGTAGAAGCTGCTCGTGCCCTGGGAATAGAACAACGTCAAACCGATCGAGTAGATGATGCTGATCTGGGTCGAGGCCGTGACCCGGTTCATCCGCAACAAAGCGATCATCAACCCATAGACCAACACGAAACTCGAAAGCACGATGATAGTCACATAGTCCGGATACGCGAAATAGATGGAAAAAGGAATGGTCGCCGCCGTGATCAAAAGCAAAAACGCCATCACCAGAATGACTTTGAGTTTTCTGACTTCACCGATGGGCAAAAATTCCGCATCTTGGATTCTACGAAAGAAGGTTTTCATCGTTCCGCCTTCCTTCCCAGGATGTCTTCACAGATTTCATCGAAGACTTCGCTGTTTTTTTCATAGATATCGATCACTTTGGGATCGACATAATAATAGTAGTCGGTGCTCGTCAGGATACGCCGCATAGCGGCCTTGTCGGCCAAAGGCAATCCCGCAATCCCCCGCTTCAATGCGGCATAAAAGACCGCGAAGAGCAGTATTTTGACATCCAGCGCGTCATTGGGATGATTGAAACTCTTGAACTGTTGCTCGGAAAACAACTCTGCTTTACCAACTTCTGAAGTGAAGGTGTGTCCGAGTTTCATTGCGACTTTCCGTAATTTGTGTTTTCCGCCGATCAAGAGATCTTCCATGCGTTCCAAATCTTCCTTTGTGTAATGCGGATAACGATCCAGAATACGATTGACCGGTTCGTTTTTCTCCAGCATATAGAGCAAGCCCATACGTTCTTTAAAGGGGTTGTCCAGTTTGAGTATCTCGCTGAACTCCTGAAAGAAGTCTTGCGCTTTCTTATAATATGAATCGATGTCGATCCGCTTTTGGTGGTTTTGTTCCTCAAGATCAATCAAGAGATCGATGCTGCGGAACTCGGTTTCTCGTGAAAGCGCGATTTGATTGTAGTAAAAGCGTTTCTGCTTGATGATGATGAACGAAGAAATCGTCAGAATGCTGATGAACGCGACAAGGAAAAAGGCGATGCCGAACTCGGTCTCGGTATTCGACGACTGGAAATTCAGATACTCAGAAAAGTTCACCATGAGCATCAAAGCAGAAAACAATAACAGGAAGTTGTTGATGAACATGACTTTCAAGTCTTGATAAAACGCACTGATCGCGTAAGCGATGAAGAGCACCGTGATCGCCGACGGCGATTGAAACACGAAGATGATGGCAATCGATAAAGCATACACGCCCATCGTCGTGATATATTTGTTCAGTTGGTAAAACTGATAGATATCCTTTCCATAAGCGAGTTGCGCGATGTTGAACATGATGACGATCAAAAACCCGATCAAGAGCGCCAAAGTGTGATATAGCAAAAACCCGCTCACAAGCATGTAGATGAGCGTCAATATCATCATCAAAGTCAAAAGCGCGAGCACGAAGTGGTTTTTCGTGCGCAAATGGCGAATCTCGAGATCTTCGCGGTAATCCTCGATCTCCATAAACATGTGCGTACGTTTCCGATTCAACAAGATTCCCCCCTATAACGGGTTATTTTTGATTTTCGCATAACTTCTCGGATACATCCTAGGAGAAGGTTTCAGTTTTTCAAACACGAGGACGGCATGCTGGAGATCTTCTTGCACGTGGTAGACATCCGCGCGGACGAACCGTCCGCCAAGCGTTGTGGTTCCGTTCGCTGCCTGAATGAGTTCTTCGGCGTATTGCATCGCTTTCATCGCAAGGAACTTTCCGTTCACCCGGACAAAGGGCAAACATAATTCCTGCAACACATTGAGGCGCGCCACAGCGCGTGCGACGACGAGATCAAACCCCTCGCGTTCAAGGAAGTCTTCGACTCTACCGTGGATCAATCGCACATCGTCCAATCGCAGTTCCTGCGTCAGTCTGGTAAGAAAATCGATCTTCTTCCTGGTCGCATCAATCATCGTGACCTTCAGTTCGGGAAAAAATATCTTTAACGGAAGAGCGGGAAATCCCGCTCCCGATCCAACATCGAGCAGCGATTCTTTTTGAGTGATGAGGTATCGCGACAAGGTCAAAGAATCATAAAAATGTTTGGTGTAGACCTCGTCTTTCAATGTGATCGACGTGAGATTCATCTTTTGGTTTTCCGCTACCAAAATCTCATAGTAACGCTCGAGTTTGGCGAGCTTTTCTGTGTCCCTCGGAAGTTGAAGCGCATCGATTTTTTCGATAAATGCATGATTCATATCATCACCATGGTTCATTGTACCATATCTGCCCCTAATTGAGAATTAGCGACTGAGATTTTAGTTTCGAGAACGCAAGTAGATCAGCAAGGTTTGGATATCCGCAGGATTCACACCGCTGATCCTTGAAGCCTGCCCGATCGTCAACGGACGAATGGCTTGAAGCTTGCTTCTGGCCTCAAGGGCTAAATTGGTAATCTTATGATAGTCGATGTCTTCCGGAAGCGCGATGAGTTCTTCTTTTTTCAGTTTTTCGGTCTCGCGAATCGCTTTTTGAATATACCCTTCATATTTCACTTCAATCTCGATCTGCTCATATATTTCCGCCGATTCGGTGAAGTGCTCCGGAAACAACTTTCTCATCGCCTCATGGTCGATGTCGGGACGTTTAAGGACATCTGTAAGCGATGTTTTCGCCTTGATCACTGGAATATCCAAATCTGCAAAGCGGTTGCGAATGGCTTCGGATGGCGTGATAAATGTGGTGCGCAAACGTCGATATTCCGCTTCGATTGCGGCCTTTTTCTTCGTGAATCTCATGTAACGTTCTGTCGGTAACAACCCGATCCTATATCCGTGTTCACTGAGACGCAAATCGGCATTGTCATGGCGCAGCAACAACCGAAACTCCGCGCGCGATGTTAACATGCGATAAGGCTCTTTGGTGCCCTTCGTGACGAGATCATCAATCAGCACGCCGATATATGCCTCGTCTCTTCTCAACACGAAATGGGGACGCCCTTCCAGCAATAAATACGCATTGATTCCCGCCATCAAACCTTGCGCGGCCGCCTCTTCATATCCGCTGGTGCCATTGACTTGACCGGCAAAGAAAAGCCTGTGAATGATTTTCGACTCAAGCGTCGGTTTCAACGATGTCGGATCGATGGCGTCGTATTCAATGGCATAAGCGTATTTAGCGATCCGTGCCTGAGAAAGCCCGGGAAGCGAATGCACCATCAACTCCTGAACCTCATGGGGCATCGACGTCGAAAAGCCCTGGAGATAGACCCGGTCAATCGACGCGCTTTCCGGTTCAATGAAGAGTTGATGCCTTTCTTTGTCGCTGAACTTGACGAGTTTGTCTTCGATCGAAGGACAATATCTCGGCCCCACACCTTCCACAAGCCCGCCGAAGAGCGCAGAACGGCGAATGTTTTCATGAATGATTTGATGTGTCAAGGGGGTGGTGTGAATCAGATGACACGGCCACTCTTCGGGTAACACCCGCAACACATCCGGATCATGACTGAAATGGTGGACGAACCCATCCCCCGGAGAAAGTGTCATCTGCGAAAAATCGACGGAGTCGCGCCAGACTCTGGGCGGTGTTCCTGTTTTAAGCCGAAACGTGGGGATGCCTAATCTACGCAAATTCGCACTGAGCCCGATCGATGGACGTTCATTATCCGGACCCGATGAGCGCTTGGTATCCCCTACGAGAATCGCGCCTTCCATAAAGGTCCCCGTCGTAATGATTGTCACTTGACTTTCAAAACAGCGTCCGTCTTCAAGGCGCACGCCACCGACTGTGTCATCTGTGATGACGAGTTCTTTCACGTATGCTTCAAGGAGTTCAAGATTTACCTGGGACGCCAAGACTTCTTGCATCATCCTAGGATAAAGGACTTTATCGGATTGGACTCTGAGCGCTCGGACCGCCGGTCCTTTGCCTCGATTGAGCATTTTCATCTGCAACGCCGTCCGATCGGCATTCTTCCCCATCTCGCCGCCCAATGCGTCGATTTCGCGTACCAAAGTACCTTTGGCGGGTCCGCCAATGGATGGATTACATGGCATCGATGCCATCATTTTCAAATTGCCACTGATCAACAGTGTGTACTTTCCAAGTCGCGCAAGGGCCAAAGCCGCTTCCGCTCCGGCGTGACCGCCGCCGATGATGATAGCATCATACATCCGCATCACGCACCTTTGTATGAATCAATCCATAATGGATAAGGGCTTGTTCCACACCGCGCTCCAAGACATGCCCCGTGACATACTGAGCGACGGCTTTGACTTCGTCGAACGCATTGCCCATGGCGACGCCATGTGTCGCGAATGCAATCATATCGATATCATTATAACCATCACCAAACGCATACACTTCGTTTTCCGGTTCATCGAGATAAGAAAGCAAAAAACGGATTCCATTCGCCTTGAGTCCGCCGTGCAGATTCACATCAAAGCCAAAACGGTTGGATTGGCTGAAAACGAGTTCGGGAAATTCCCGACGCAAGTGATTCACATCGGCATCTTGAAACACCACCATCGTCAAGACATCATCCTGCTTCGAAAGATGATGGACGACTTCCGGCGTGGGAAGATTGTGGGCCTCAAAAAACTGATCCACGATTTCCCCTTCTTTGCGATAAGCGTAAAATCCACTCTTGCACTCGACCACCACATCGAAATGTTCACTGTCAGCCATACGCAAAAAACGCGCCACCAATTCCCGAGGCATATAACGTTCATAAATGAGCTTCTCTCGATAGACAATATAATTCCCGTTGGCACAGATATATGAATCAATGCCCAATTGCTTCGGAAGATCATACAAAAGATCCGGAACCCGTCCGGTGGCAATGATTGGAATGTGGCCGTTTTCCTTTACTTCCCGGATCACATCGACGACGCCGTCTGCGGGAATGCCACCATAAAGCAATGTGCCATCTAAATCAAAAAAAAGTAATGCCATTGATCACGTAACCCCTTTTCTGAAAAGAATCTCCCATGAAGCATCTCCACCCACATAGATACCTTACTTAAGGCTGCTTCCGTCAAGACCTGACCTAATTCGTGGGCACCTATTGAGTGAAGATGATTCATAAGAGATTCTGATTTCATTATATCATATCGTCGCTGGATTTCAACGCTTTTTGTCTCCGAAGGTCTTGAAAAAAGGCTTTGAGCAGTTGTTCAGATTCCGCTTCAAGCACCCCGGATTCTACGATGACTTGATGATTGAAAGGATATGAGAATAAGTTAAGAATCGATTGATGCGCACCGAATTTCGGCTCTCGTGTTCCATAGACCAATCGACGGATCCGCGCTTGAATCAAAGCTCCGGCACACATCGCGCACGGTTCAAGCGTCACATAGACATCGCATTCATCGAGTCGCCAACTTCCCAGTTTCTTTGCGGCCTTATCAAGCGCGATGAGTTCCGCGTGTGCCAGAACACTTCTCTTTTGTTCGCGCACATTCCGGCCACGGGCGACGATTCGATCGTCCTTGACAATGACGCACCCCACCGGAACCTCGCCTTGGTCATAGGCTTTTCTTGCTTCCAGAAGCGCCTTCTTCATGAAAAAAGCGTTTCGCTTATTCGTCGTCGAATCGATCATATAATCGTGGCCTTCCGGGGATTTCGTGACAGTGCCTGCAGCGCGCTTCGTAATGGTCTTGTGCGCCGACCAGGATGATGGGATCATCAAAATGCGCTGGATTGCCATCGAGAATGCGCTGGGTCCGCGTCGCAGGCGTGTGACATTTGACACAGATAGCGGTCAACTTCGTGACCTCTTCGGCAAGGGAGAGTAATTTGGGCATGAACGAAAAAGGTTCGCCGCGAAAATTCCGATCCAAGCCACTGACGATGACGCGAAAACCGTGATCCGCCAAATATTCGCAAATCTCAACAGCTTCCTCATCGAGGAACTGGATTTCATCGATGGCGATGACATCGGTCTCTTCATTCACGTACTTCATAATGTCTTTTGCCCAAGAAATCGTGATCGACTTCGTCCTGTTATTATTGTGTGATACGACCTCGTCGCCCTCGTGACGGGTATCGATCTTGGGTTTGAAAACAATGATGTTTTGTTTGGCATACTCCAGCCTTCTGACCCTGCGGATGAGTTCTTCGGTCTTTCCGGCAAACATGGGACCGGTAATGACCTCGATCCATCCCTCTCGTTGTTTCAAATACACAATAATTCTCCCCCCTTTTTCTATACTCATTATATTCAATTGCAATAAAAAAAGCCATAGCGGCTTCTTTTATTGCGATTTATTCCCGTTCTCTTCGATGCCGTAGCGTTTGTTGAATTTGTCGATCCGGCCAGCAGCCGCAACAAATTTTTGCTTACCTGTATAGAAGGGGTGGCAATTCGAGCAAGTGTCGACTTTGATGTCTTTCGCAGTCGTGCCGGACTCGAATGTGTTCCCGCAAGTGCTACACGTTACGGTGACCCGATGATACTTCGGGTGAATGTCCTTTTTCATTTCGTCTTTCTCCTTCTGCCATGATTATCGTTCTCATAGTAAGTTTTCTAGCGAGAGTTATTATATCAAACATCCTTTGAAAATGCAAGCAAAAAAACGACCCGTTGTTTTCAAAGGAAAACCAGCCAAAAACAGCACTTTTTCCTCTGAATGTTGTGATATAATAAAAGGAGATTGAACCGAGGCGATGAAAATGAAAGCGCGTATGACCCCTGCCATCAAATACCATAAAAAACATCAGGGAAAACTCAAAATCACACCCAAAACCGCTCTCAAAACCAGGGCGGAAATGAATCTGGCCTACACGCCGGGCGTGGCCGATCCGTGTATAGAGATTGCCAAGAACAAAGCACTGGCTTACGACTACACCCTAAAAGGGAGAGTCGTGGCGATCGTTTCAGACGGCAGTGCCGTTTTGGGACTGGGTAACATCGGCCCGTACGGGGCCCTTCCGGTGATGGAAGGCAAAGCCGCCTTGCTCTACCGTTTTTCAGGCATCGAAGCCTTTCCCATCGTGCTCTCCACCCAGAATGAAGCGAAAATCATCGAGACCGTATGCGCGATCTCCCCAACCTTCGCCGCCATCATGCTGGAAGACATCAGCGCACCTCGCTGCGTCAGTA
>JBAZGL010000001.1:0-26983 GCA_041652855.1 Candidatus Izemoplasmatales bacterium | reverse complement strand
GAATATAGGCTTCATCAATGTGCGAAGCATAAAATGCATACGGTTTGATCGCCACCACGTTTTCCGTCACGTTCAAAGATGAGAAATCTCTACCGGCAAACGCGTAGCGACCGATGATGAGAAAAGAGGTGAAATCACCATAATGATCGGGACCAAGGATTAATTCGAGCCCGTCATCATACCTTAATGCCAACGCTCCGTCTACCATCTCATATGGGCTATCTTCTGCCACAAGCATATGATTGAGCGGACATCCGATGAATGCCTTGGCATTGATGAATGCCAGCGTGCCAAAATCGATGGTCTCTAAATGCGCGCAGTCGCGAAACACACTATCCTCTAGAGCAATCGAACTCCCTTCAAAGGTGACTCTCGTCAATGCATCATTATGACTAAAAGCCGAATCTGAGATATTCCATTGATCTTTTAACGCCAATTCAATGATACCGGTGTTTTTGAACGCGCTGCTTTTGATGAGCTCCAATGAATCAGGGAGGTCGATTTCCTCTAAAAGAAGGCAATCTTGAAACGTGGACACACCGATTACCTTCAGGCTATCCGGAAAAGATACGTGTGTCAGCGCGGCGCAACCAGTAAAAAGAAAGTCGGGAATATTTTCAACCTCAGGAGCGAAAATGACCGTACTCACCAAGGTGTTTCTGAAGGCGGACTCTCCGAGTTCGATATCGCCTAAAACCAGCTCGCCGCTTAACAGAGTCGATAGAAACGCCTGATATCCGATATGGACGATATGCTCAGGAAGTTGGATCGTCGTTTGATTATATGCAAAAGCAGAGTCGCCGATAAACGCGACACTATCTGCCATTGTGACAGATTCCAAACCGCTTTCATAAAATGCTTCATTCCCGATTTTACTGACTCCTTCTTCAATCACCAAAGATAGGATGGGCAGCCTTAAGTCCCTTCCCCAAATACCTTTTTTCATCTTAAAGGCATCATCCTTGATCCCCGTCACAGGTTTATCGTTGTATGTAGCGGGAATCACAAGGTCCTTCACCGGCCGGCCGGAAAAGCCTGTGACTTGATAGGTATCATCTTCCAACAGCTCATACTGCAAATACATGTGAGGGTCCGAGCTATTGCTGTAACTGCCGTTTATGCAGGATGAGAATATTGCGATAAAGGCAATCATTACCAATATCGCCATCATTTTTTGCATATTTTTCTGCATTTATGTTTTTCTCCTTGTATCTAAATACATGTTCCAATTCGCTTGCGCCACGACCAAGAAATCGATGGAATGGTCTTGTTCAATTCAAATACTCTGTCAGATTCACACATTCATCAATGATCTGTAATTCAGAAACGAAGAAATGATATATCTCATTCACTGCGGTCGGATCAAGCCGCCTCTGGCTCCGCTTGATATTCTTGGATTGATAAGCTAAATGCATCTCGTTATCGCTGATACTCACATACATCTGCTTGGCCTGTAGTTTCATCTTCAATTCTTTGGTCTTCTGGATTAGCAGCCTTTCAAAATGGCTGAGTTGAGCATTGTCCGCCTTGTAGACTGAAAATTCATTTTCTGTCGCGACCTTCATAAACTTATGTTTCTTGATTTGGGGTTTCCCTGTAGTTCTGAGTTGAATTGTGGAATCAACTGGAATCTTGAAATATAGATAGATTCCATTCAGGTGGGTCTGTTGGTACTGTCCACCCCCGGTAATCAACAGGCAATCATATAGGACAAATGCGTTTTTGGCTTCCGTGTGTCCTGCAACTTTACGCAACACATAGACTGTGGATGCCTTAGGAAACAGAGATCCCTCAAAAACAAATCGGTTATCCGTTTTTTTGGGTGTGTCATAATAGAGCGACAAATCTCGGTCTTCATTGATCTTTTTGTATATCTCGGCGTACAGGAAGCGATATGTCTCCTTATTTTGTGATACAACCTTGGTCACAAGAAAGAATACCAAAAATGCCACAAGGGCCACGCCCATGAAGACAGTCAACGGTATCATGACATCTCCGCTTTCCTGCCAATCGACACACACGATCATCGTCACGATGATCGCAGCATGAACCCCCATCAGAATCCCGAGCGTTTTTCGCGTCTTTCGCGTCTTTTCATTGGCAAGATCATTAAATCTGGCAATCAATGCGTTCGCTTCGTAATGACTATACATTCGCTTCGCCACCTCATACTTGATGGCTCTATATTACCACGAAAATTTAATAAGAAAAATAAAATCTTGAACTCCATTTCATCCCTAGAGAAAAAGCCTTTCAAAAAAAGGCCTTACTCGCTTTTGAAACGGGATCAAGCGATACGATGACACCTCCATCATTGATGAAGCCTCATCAAATTCACACCGAGGTATCATGCGCAGTCTTTCGTGTTCCATTGTTTCAACACACAATCCTTAGATGATTCCTAAAGGTATCAACAACACCAACAATACAAAGACCGCGGCCCATACAGAAGCAATGAAGACTTTTTGAGTCTTCTCCTTCGCGTCATAAATGAGAAACGAAGCGAGAAAGAACGGGATATACGTCGTGATGAACACCGGGATGGTGCCCCACCATGGATATGTCCAGATGAATGCGGGTGTGCCAGCCAAAAATATTTCAAACACACTAAAGAATGCCGCGTTCGCCACCGCAAAAAAAACTCGGTTATTCATTCCTAGTATTTTCATATCTTTGTTGTTCGGCAACAACTTGGACATGATCAACCCCGCCACAGCGAACATCATCGATAATTCCCAGGATACTCCAATCAAGAGCATGAACGACGTGCTTTCAGGGGACACCGTCCACAACGCATACCCAGATCCGGATTGAATGATCGCATTGACAATCTCATAGAGCCAATGGACGCCATATAAAGCAAGTCCTGCGGCGATTCCGCGGTAGTTCTTGTTTTTGATTTCATTAAAATAGATGTATACAACGACTGTAAAAATAAAAATAAACGTCCAATTGAAGTTTTGCGTGTTTCGGATGCTGGCGTTTGCCAAATCAGCAGCCACTTGCCTTGACGAACTGCCCCAAAACACAAACATTTCCGACTCTTTCGCCATAAGCGAAAGCAAAAACAAAATCACACTGATGCCGATGACGCACAAAACTGAGTATAACACATGCTTCTTTTTTTGAATGTCCATGACAATCTCCTATCTCGTTGATATATTGAAATGCGTTCTTCTTAATGTGGATAACCCATAAGGTTTGAGTTCCAAATCAATCCTTTTGTCCAAGTCTTCATCATACCCCGCCACCGATATCACGATGTCGTTATCATGAAACGAGTTATCGTTGAGGGTCTTGCGCATACTTTTCACAATGACACGTCCATCTTCTAAACGTAATGAGATACGTTTGAGGTTTCTCGGTGAAAATCCACGGTCATGGAAAGGCTTCTCTCCTTTGATAAAAAACTCGTCATATACAATGTGCTGCGCATAAATCAAAGGTCCTCTTTGAACACTGATGGAATGATCTGGATTCGTCAAAGTCAGAACAGGAAAATCAAACGCCAAAGTCACACACTCTCCCGTTTTGAGCCCCTGAATCTGATAACTATCTTGATGATCAATCCGTATTGTCTGATCTTGGATTCTCAGCTCTGTCTTTGCATGATGTGGGATTCTCAGCAACCAATCGATATCGTCGACCGTGGACTCGATACATGTGATCTGCACGACATCTGCAAAAGGATATGTCGTCTGAATTTCTAGGATGATGTGGCCATGAGGATATTCCGCACGATAGATTCCGGAGTGATATAGGAACAAGCCCAAGGTATTGGGGGATGTCATCACCGATGACATCATCATTTTGGGCCAACCTTGATGCATGTTGGCGGCACAACACCCATAATTCGGCGCAACCCCAAACGTGTTCGCGTAACGATTCGCGTCATAGAATGGATGTCTTTTCACTTCACAATCGTATTGATTGGCTTGTTGGACATATTGATGAGAACTGAAATCCGGTCTGATAGTCGTTAACAGTGCATTATACGCATATATCTCCAGTCTATCACACGCTTCCATACTGCCGGTCATCCTGATGGCTTCTTCCATGGAATACATCATTTCCACCACCGTGCACAGTTCCATCCCGGAAAAGGGACTGGTTCCATTCAGGTGTTCGTCCGACGAAAAAATCCCCGTGGCATTCCCGTGATGTTTCAACACGGTGCTCAATCCGTCCCACATGGCTTGAGGTGTTTCTCCACCATAAAGTAAATACTTGAGGGCCATCGCGATATTGACACCGTGCGTCTTCAGAAACACCAAATTGTTTTGATTGTCTCTGTGCTTGAGAATCTTCTCCTTGCTTGTTTTAGGCGGATGCTTCCGCTTTTTTTTCAAAGAATCCCATACATTCGTGAAGTATTTCACAATCCGAAACAAATGCTTGGGCATGTATTGGTCTGTGCGTTCGGGGTAAGGAAAATCATGAAAGAAACCCTTCCAATCCATTGAGTTTTGCTTCAGTGCCTTCTTGATCTCTTCCAGTTTATCGGATGTCAATCGATTTTGAATGAAATCGATCGTTTCGAACCCTTCCATCCCACGTGCATATCCCCAGAAATCAAAGGGCAGGGTATCGACTTGCTTCAAGAAGTAATCCAGATAATTCTCAATGAACTTGATGATGTCTTCGTTCCTTGTGGCTAGATATGCCGACAACATCGCTTTAAGAACAACCGCTCTCGGCCACCAGTCATGATTTTTATCTGGGCCAAAAAATCCGGAATCTTGTTGGGATAAAAGAATGGATGCAATCCACTGATTCGCTTGAGTAATCAATTCGTCATCCTTCAACAGGTAAGCCAAAGGAATCAACCCATCCATGTAGTATGGGCCCCTCTCCCAAGCTTCGCCATTCCCACCCAGCCAAGCGGATTCATTCGACAAATCAGGAAACAGATCGCCTATGTGTCTAGACAACCCGTTTCCTTGACGGCTTAACAGGTCTTTATGGATCCCAGTTAAGTGAATTTGATCCAAGAAAAGCTTGTTCCAATTCATATGAGTATCACAATCCTTATACTAGAATATCCTGGTTCTATGTGAATCAAGTGGACACGAAAAGGAAAGAACATGAATGACATAGAAGCAGATTTATACTCTTAATATTATCAAATAATACATGTTATCCGCATAATAGCGTTATTATCTTCAGTGTTACACAACATGAATGATCCTTATTTGTGGTATGGCTCAGAGTTGAGAATCATGAATGCACGATAGATTTGCTCAAAAAAGATGAGCCGCATTAGTTGATGCGGAAAAGTCAGCCGAGAAAAACTGATTCTTCGATGCGATTTCTCTTTAACTATGTCTGCCAACCCATACGACCCTCCAATCACAAAAACCAGAGATGAGCTTTGATAATTCATCGTATGATCGATCATCTCTGCGAGCTCAATGCTTGTGAGCATATCGCCTTGCAGATCCAAAGCAACCACAAAAGCTTCTTTAGGAATCGATCTGAGAATCCTTTGACCTTCTTCTTCAATCACGCGAATGGTTTCATAAGCGGTGGTTTTGCCCTTTTCTTTCTCTTCAGCGATTTCGATCACATCCACTTTTACATGACCCTTCAAGCGCTTGAGAAATTCATTCACACCTTGGACAAGATAATTTTCCTTGAGTTTTCCGACCGCTATCAGAGTGACCCGCATCATGTTCGTTTCGCCCGAGGATGTGTTTTCATGTATACATCCTTCAGTTTCTCCTTTGACAATTTCGTGTATATTTGTGTGGTCGACAGGCTTTTATGCCCCAGCATTTCCTGAACGCTGCGTAGATCAACACCGCGATCGAGCAGATGCGTCGCGAATGAATGGCGAAACGCATGAGGTGACATCTGCAAA
The DNA here is from genome assembly GCA_041652855.1 of Candidatus Izemoplasmatales bacterium. Taxonomy (GTDB): domain Bacteria; phylum Bacillota_I; class Bacilli_A; order Izemoplasmatales; family Hujiaoplasmataceae; genus JAAYZB01. Next base: position 21,123 of record JBAZGL010000001.1, on the reverse strand, counting down.
AGCGATGACTGCTGTTTCAATTCTCGATCAAGGATGTCGCGCACGCCTCTTTCGGTCAAAGGAAAGCCTTTATAGTTCAAAAAGAGATGATGATGGTCTTCGACGCGCGATCGAGCCACAAGCGTGGGGCGAGCATTACTGATGTATGCACGAATGAGTTCAATGCCTCTTGTGTGAATCGGCACATAGCGATCCTTCGATCCTTTGCCGTGAACCAAAACCGTTTGATTGAGAAAATCGATATCCCGAATCGCGATCGAAGTGATTTCTCCCACACGGATCCCCGAAGCATAGAGCAGTTCGAATATAGCCGCATTACGCAAACCCAAATCACTGCTAGAATCAATGCGATTCAAGAAATCCGCCATATCGTCTTCATAGATGATTTTCGGTAACAGCTTCTTGTCCTTCGGGAGTTGCACATTCTGAAAGGGATTCTTTTCGATTGCTTTACGCATGACTAGCAAGTGATAGAACGACTTCAGGCTGCTAATCTTCCTGCGGATCGACTTGGGTGTATATTGATCATGCAGATAGGAAACATAGAAGCGGGCGATCCGATCCGTCACGGCACTCAGGTGTCCGAGATCTTCTTTGATCAAAAAAGTTCTCAATGTCTCGATATCATCCAAGTAGGCTGTGATGGTGTTTTTCGCATAATGACGCTCACTCTGCAAATACGTGGAAAACATCGCGATGAGGTCTTCTTCATTCATAATGTCCCACCTCCATCCATTCACGAAGAACATCCAGACTTCGCTCCGCCATTTTCATCTTCTTTTCCTTTTTGTTTTTGATTCCTTCAATCGGCGGTAGTAAGCCAAAGTTGGCATTCATCGGTTGGAAGTCCTTAGGTTCGGCATGTGCGATGTAATCAGCTTGGGCGCCGATGATGGACGTCAAAGGAAAAGGATAGACCGGCCGCTGAAGACATGCTCTTGCGGCGGAAATGCCAGATACCAACCCCGAGGCGATCGATTCAACATATCCTTCGACCCCGGAAAGTTGTCCGGCGATATATAGTCCCGGGCGTTTCCGGATTTCATAGGTCGATGACAATAGGTTGGGCGCATTGACATAGATGTTGCGATGCATCACGCCATAGCGCACAATTTCCGCGTTTTGAAGTCCGGGAATCATTTGGATGATGCGTTTTTGTTCCGGGAATGCGAGATGGGTCTGAAATCCCACCATGTTGTATAAGTTACCTTTGAGGTTGTCTTGACGCAGTTGCACCACGGCGTATGGGCGCTTCTTTGAGGGTTGGTCGAGCCCGATGGGCTTCAATGGACCGAACAACAAAGTCTGTTCACCGCGTCTGGCCATTTCTTCGATCGGCATGCAGCCTTCAAATACCTTCATCTCGAAATCCTTGACTTCCACGGAGCGCGCGTGGATCAGTGCTTGATAAAACGACGCGTATTCGGCTTGATTCATCGGACAATTGATATAGAGTCCGTCGCCCTTATCATATCGGTTCTTTTTATATGCAATGTCCATGTCAATCGAATCGAAGGTGATGATGGGCGCGATGGCATCGAAGAAATAAAGAGAATTTTCGCCCGTCAAAGCCATAAGTTGACGTGCCATCGCTTCGGATGTCAAAGGGCCGGTTGCGATGATTGCCATGCATTCGGGTATCTGCATTACTTCTTCATGGATGACACTGATGTAGGGGTGTTGCTCGACGAGTTGTGTCAGGTACAGAGAAAATGCTTCGCGATCAACGGCCAATGCATTACCCGCAGGAACGCGAAAACGATCAGCCACCTCCATCACTTCGGAACCAAGCACACGCAACTCCGCCTTCAACAGACCTACGGCATTATCCAACTGGTTGCTGCGAAAGGAGTTCGAACACACCAGTTCCGCAAAAGAATCCATCACGTGTGCAGGACTTTTTTTCTCTGGCTTCATATCATATAACATCACTTTGATTCCCCGCTTCGCGAGCTGAAGCGATGCTTCGACGCCAGCGAGGCCCGCACCGACGACTGTGACCCTGTTGTCTTTCATCACATTCATATCCAATCCCATTATCGCTTTATACCCGCATGAATCAAGTGATGATGTTTTCCACCCGGTTTCGAGAACAAAAACACACAAGGAAGATCCTGATAGTCGATCTTACCTCCCTTGACGACGACTTTCTCTTGTCCTAAGCGATTTCGATACGCCCCATCCGGAAGCGAACAGGAAATAGCCTCCGGTTTTTCTCCTAACTGAAAAAAGCCCATGATCTTTTCTGCTTTGTTTTCATATGTGATGACCAGTCCGTCAGGAGCCATGATCTCCGGGGTGAACTCCCCTTCGGCAAACACCTTTCGGTGCTTCAATTTGGCGAGGATGGCAATCCAATCGCTGATGTCTCTTTCCTGTGTGATCGACTCTTTCTCAAAAAGCGATAATTGTCTGGTCGACGAATATTCCTGTCCATTATAGACAAACATGGCACCTTTCTGAAACGTCATGAAGGCCGTCCAGTTCAATATCCGCCTGTGATTTTCCTTCAGCCGACAAGCAATCCTCGGAGTATCATGGTTCTCAAGATACTTGATCTTCACATAGTTGTGCGGATACACTTGTTCCTGACGCACCAAACATTGAAGATAATCCGAAAGTTCAATCTGTCCGTCGAGGTAGCGCAACATTTCCGGATAGACGTCATAATCATACGCCATGTCAAACGCTTGGAACATCTCAGCTTCCGAATGGCAGTTGAATCCGCGATCGCGCATCATCTTCACAAACGGTCCCTGTACCGACTCGCTTAACCAGATCACATCCTTACCGACCTCTTCGACCGCTCTGCGCGCCATGAACCAAAAATCGAGCGGAATTGTCGAACTGACATCCGCGCGAAAGCCATCGACACCAAGACCGGCAAAATACTTCAACACGTCGATGAGATATGTCCATAAATCCTGACTTTGGCTGTAATCGAGATCGACCACGTCCCACCATTCGCCAATCCGATTCGCGGGTTGATTTTTCGCATCCTTATAGAACCACTCTGGATGTGCTTTCAAGAGTTTGGAATCCCGAGAGGTATGGTTATAAACCACATCGATCATCACTTTCATCTTGAGATCATGTGCCCTCTGTATCAATCGCTTGAAATCCTCAAGATCTCCAAACTCGGGATTGATGGCGAAGTAATCAGAAATCGCATACGGACTTCCGAGCGTCCCTTTGCGATTCTTGAGACCGATCGGATGAATAGGCAAAAGATAAATGATATCCGTTCCGAGTCGCTTGATCCGTTCCAACTCATTGATGAGCCCCAAAAACGTTCCGGATTCAGAAAAACTCCTGATGTATACTTGATAGATCATATAGTTGCGCATTCCAATATTCGTCTCTTTCATCTTATCCTCATTTCGCATCACATTACCATAAGTGTATCTTATTTCGTGTGATTTTTCCATATTCTTGTTGATTTGAACCGAAATTGCTTTTGATTTGTGATTTTTGAAACTCATCTATGATTTATGTGTCATAACAGTTATAATAATATAAAGGAAGTGATTTGTATGGCGACGATCAAGGATGTTGCAAAGCGTGCCCACGTCAGCGTTGCGACCGTTTCTCGCGTCATCAATAACAAAGGCTATGTGAACGAAGAAACGCGGCTGCTTGTTGTCGAAGCCATCGAAACGTTGAACTACGTGCCGAATGAACTTGCCCGCTCCTTGTTCAAAAAACAATCACGCATCATCGGCGTGATTGTTCCTCACATGACTTCATACTATTTTGCGGAACTGATAGAGATCATCGAGAATTTCATCATCGAAGAAGATTACCATGTCATGGTCTGCAATTCCCGCGATGATTTTGCGCGCGAAAGCAAATATCTAAAAGTCCTTCAACAATACAGCATCGACGGAATTCTCCTCGTTTCAAACACCCATCGAATCCATGATTATCAAGACCTTAAAGTGCCTATCGTCGCAATCGACCATCACTTGTCCGACCATATTCCTTCGGTCACTAGCAACAATATCCAAGGCGGCATTCTCGCCGCCAGCAAACTCATTGAAGCCGGGTGTACCGAGATTATCCATTTTCGCGGGCCGAGCATCCTGCCCACTGTCCAAGACCGCACCACGGGCTTTCGCTCCATCATGGACAAGCATCAAGTGGCCCCCATCAGTTTCGATTTGGCATTCAAAGATCCCGACCCACAGAAAATTCTATCCTGCCTGGAAAAATTTCCAAATGTCAACGGTATCTTCTGTGACTCCGATGTCATCGCGCTCTCAGTTATCCAATGTCTGAAACAACTTGGGAAAAATGTCCCTGAAGACGTTCAGGTCATCGGATTCGACAATATCGAACTGGCGCAGATGATCACGCCTCGGCTGACGACGATTTCCCAAAATAAGCATCAGATCGCCCAAACAGCTGTATCGTTGTTAATGAAACTGATCCAGAAGCAACCGATCGAGGCGACCCACATCGAGATCGATGTCAACCTCATCGAACGCGAAACAACTCAATGACCCTTGATGGGTCATTTTTTTATGCGCTGCACCAGTTCCTGGATCCGCTCCGCCGTATCCTCTGATATATTATGTTCGATACCGCATGCTTCAATATTCGCCCGGTCTTTATCCACGCCCAGAACATCGATCAAAAAACTTTTTACAATCAAATGTTTCTTTTCAACTCTTCGTGAAGTTTCAATACCGAAAGACGTCAATGAAATATCTCCATACGGTTTTTTATCGATTAAACCTTTATCGGCAAGCAAACCCAGCGCACGACTCACGCTCGCGCGGGAAACCTGCAAATGGTTCGCGATATCGATTGAACGCACATTCTTGCCCCCAAGCATAATGATCGCCTCAAGATAATCCTCCACGGATTCGCTGAATCTCGTTGGCCTCCTCATGGACGATTACCTCCATCATTGACATCTGTTTCAGATTTGTTTTCCGTGTTCTGCGGTAATTGACACTGGTCCTTGATGCCGCATCCATTGCAACTTTCACATATGTTTCCGCGTCTAGATACATATTTCTTGATGCTCAAGATGACAATTCCTACAACTATGACCGCAAATATAATCGTCAAAATCATTCCGATCTCGAGACTTCCAATCTGATAAATGAGAAACGCTACAAGATAGGCGACGAGCATCTCATACATAATCGAGAATATCAGCCACTTCCATGAGACCAATTCTTTTTTCATCGCGGCAATCGCGGCAATGCATGGGGTTGAAAGCAGTGCGAACGTCATAAATGCATATGCCTGAAGCTGGGTGAACGCCATCCGAATCGGTTCAAACAACAATGAACCGTTCTCGACGACATCCTGCCCAATACCATACAGAATCCCCAAGGTTCCGACCACCGATTCCTTAGCCACAAAACCCGTCAGGATCGCCACTGTGGATCGCCAATCCGTAAAGCCGATTGGTCGGAATATTGGCAATAATCCTTTACCGATCGCGCCGAGCAGACTGAACTCGATTTCTTCTTCCATCAAGAGGCGAAACGTGCCATCGATGAAACCGAAATGACTGAAAAACCAGATGATGATGAACGCTCCGAGCAGAATCGTCCCAGCCTTGATCAAGAAGCCTTTAGCACGTTCCCAAGTGTGTCGGAACGTGTTTTTCGCTGAAGGCATCCTGTACTCCGGCAGTTCCATGATATAATTTGCGCTTGCGCTTTTCAAAATAGTTTTCTTGAACACAATCGCTGAAATCACAGCGACCATAATGCCCAGCAAATACATCGAGAATACGACTAAGTATGCCGATCCGAAAAAGAGTGCGCCCGCGAAAACCCCGTAAATTGGCGCTTTCGCACCGCAGGAAATAAACGGAACAATCATCGTTGTGATCTTACGATCCTCGTCTTTGTCCAAAGTGCGCGTCGCAGCCATCGCCGGTACACTGCACCCGAACCCCATCAACATTGGAATAAAGGATTTCCCGGACAAACCGAAACGCCTAAGCGCACGGTCCATGATGAACGCAGCGCGTGCCATATATCCGGAATCCTCAAGCAAGGATAGAAACAGAAACAAAATCACGAGTTGTGGCAAAAATCCGACTACCGCACCCAAACCACCGAACACACCTTTGGCAATCAAACTCTCAACCCACGAGGCCATTCCGAGTTGATTCACCCCAGATATGATCCAAGAAATCAAAACATCCATCAAGTAAACGAATCCCTCGGTGATCCAAACTCCGATAGGTCCAAAAGCGAGGAAGAATACCAAAAACATGATTAATGCGAAGATCGGAATCCCCAACCATTTATGGGTCAGGATCCGATCGATTTTTTCGGTTGAGGAAACCATTTCGAAACTGGGACGCGACAGCACTTTCTCAATCACCGACATGATGAGGTTGTACCGGGCATTCGGGATGACCATGTCCAAATCTATCGGGTAGTTCTTGATTTCAAGGTGGTATTGATCCAAAATCGCTTTGACCCGCACCTTATCATCGATGGGCGGGAGTGCGCGCAGCCCATCCTCGATGAAGCGGATTGCCAGAAAGCGGCTGCCGATCAGCGATTGAAACCGTTCAATCGTCGCTTCGATATCTTGAGGATAAGTGACGCGATGTTCTTGGGGCAGATATGTATCATGTTTGAGAAACTGAATCAGTCCGTCCATCCCGTGCTTTCTGCTTGCGGTGATTGGAAAGACCGGAACACCCAGTGATTCACTCAAGAGATCGATGTTGATGTTCTCGAGTTTCTTTTCCACGATATCCATGCAGTTCAATGCGACGACGACCGGAAGATCCGCTTCCAAAAGTTGATAGGTCAAAAAGAGGTTTCGCTCCAAATTCGAGGCGTCCACGATATTGATGATGAGATCCATGTCTCTCTTGATGACGAACTGGCTGGAGATGGCTTCTTCCAGCGATATAGTCGATAGCGAGTAGATTCCCGGAAGGTCGATGATTTCCGCCTCGAACAAACCCGATCTCAATTTTCCGGATTTCTTTTCCACCGTCACTCCCGGCCAATTGCCCACAGACTGGTTTAATCCGGTCAACCCATTGAAAACCGTCGTTTTTCCCGAATTCGGATTACCGACCAAAGCGATCTTTTTCATGGCGTCACAACCTCAGTCTTCTCGACTTCAATCATCCGCGCTTCGGCCTTGCGAAGCGTCAGCCGATATCCCCGGACCAAAATCTCCATAGGGTCTCCCAATGGCGCAAGCTTCATCACTTTGATTTTGGTATTCGATGTCAACCCCATATCAATAATGCGCTTTCTGAGATTGTTCACGTGAATGTTCTTAATGACACATGTCTCTCCTGGCTTGATGTCTTTCAATGTCATGACGTTCCTCCGTTTGTTAGTCGCTGCTAACATTCTTGTGAAAAAAAATAGTCTTTCTGAACTCACGACAATTATAGTTTATCCCATGATTGTTGTCAAGATATTTTTCGCAATAAAAAACGCGTTACATCGCTGTACGCGTTTTTTCCATATCAATCAAACTTCTTTTCATCTCTCGACCTCCGCCATAATTTCCATAACGGCCATCCTTTTGGATGATGCGATGACACGGCAGAACAAAGGGCAACAGATTGCGTGCGACAACATTCGCCGTCGCGCGCACCGCGCGCTCATAACCTGCCTTATGTGCCAACTCCGAATAAGATAGGGTCGCGCCATATGGCACTTGAGCCAATGTCTCCAAGACTTTTCTTTGGAAAGGGGTTCCCTGGATTTCATACGCAAAGGTCATGTGTTTCAACGTCCCCGTAAAAAATGCATTCAACTGAAACGCTGCGGTCTCAGCATAGACCGATGGACGGTGTTCACTGACAGGTTCGGACGATGATCGGATCCAATACACCTTTTCGCCACGAAGATCAATCGCCACGTTTCCATACGGAGTTGAAAAAACATGATGTTCCATTTATTTTCGCCCCACTCTTTTAGTTGCGATGATGTTCACATCGGTTTCGCCCACATTGGCCAAGATGATTTGACCGATTTCCACGGGAGCTTCGACCGTCAAATCTTTTAAAGCATACATCACTTCACGAATTTTTCCCTTGGGGATATCTTGGTCCGTCTTGACGGAAACCATCGATTGGTCCCCGTGAACCACGGGGATGATCGAAGTGATGGTTCGGGTGGGATTGAGCACCTCTTTCTTGGCGTAATCCTTCCCCCTTGGGCACTGGAATCCCGTAACACTGATCACTTCGTTCTCTTTGAGTTCCACTTCCAACGTGCATCCGAGCGGACAGTTGATACAGGTGATTCTGCGTACATCGCTCATCATTTCTCATCCTCCTCGACAGCAATCATGATGCGCTTCGTGTGGGGTCGCTCCTTGAGCCACGATGTAGGTATGATAATCTGTTCCATTTCGCCCGGGGTCAACACGCGCTTGAGTTTGTGCGATAGACGCTCCTCATCAAAATAGAGAGAGACATATGTGTTTTCATACACTTTGTCAACACGAAAACGGATGACGATCGTTTTGTCCGGATGGGACACATACACAGAGGTCGGAACACTGTAGCGACACCCTTGACCCGAAACGATTGGAATCTGTGAGTCATCGAACCTTTGGCCTTGGACAAAAGCTTGGGCATACTTGCCTGCAAGCGCGGCTTCTTCGCTGACATAATCGACCAAATCATGAACGTGGAGCACATTCCCGCAAGCGAAAATTCCGGGTACCGAAGTCTCGAATCGACTGGATACCAAGGGCCCTTGAGTTTTGGGATTGATTTCCACTCCCGCTTTCCGGGACAGTTCGTTCTCCGGGATCAAACCTACTGATAGAAGCAAAGTGTCGCACGACACTTCCTGCTCTGTTTCTTTGATTGGGTTGAGGTGTTCATCCACCATCGCATATGTGATTCCTTCCACGCGATCCTTACCATGGATTTTGGTCACGGTATGACTCAGTTTCAAAGGAATATCATAATCATCGAGACATTGCACGATGTTTCGTTTCAATCCACCCGAATACGGCATGATTTCCAATACCATCTTGACTTTCGCGCCTTCCAGCGTCAACCGACGCGCCATAATCAAACCGATATCGCCTGAACCGAGAATCACGATTTCTCGACCGGGAAGATATCCATCGATATTCACGAACTTTTGCGCGGTTCCCGCTGAAAATATGCCTGATGGGCGATATCCCGGCACATTCAATGCCACGCGGGCGCTCCCTGCATCCCATGGCCAAAATGATGGCTCCGGATATGATCTCCAGAATGCCATCGGTTTCGTTCAAGGCGATGATTTTCCGCGAAGCATCGATATCGAGCACCATCGTATTGAGTTTGTACTCGATGCCCAAGGCATGGATCTGATCCACATACCTTGTCGCATACTCGGGTCCGGTCAGTTCCTCTTTGAACGTATGCAAGCCAAAACCGTTATGGATGCATTGATTCAAGATCCCACCGAGATAGTTTTCCCGTTCAAGGATCAGGATGTCTCTTTCACCATTTTGATAGGCGCTAATCGCCGCCGCTAATCCGGCAGGTCCCCCGCCAATGATTACAATCGCTCTTTTCATCTCTCGGCCTCCTATAGCAAATCCTTGTCCAGGCCGACAAGATACGTCGATTGCGGACTGAATTTCTTGATTTCATGGGGTGTCAAATGGAGTTCCTGAGCCAGGACTTCCATGATTTTTGGTGTGCAAAATCCACCTTGACATCTGCCGCTTCCTGCCCGGGTTCTACGCTTGATTCCGTCGACAGTCCTCGCACCGAGTTCGCGATGGATGGCATCTTTAATCTCCGCAAGCGTGATCGATTCACAACGACAGACAATCCGACCATAATCATGGTTTTCGGCAAACAATTCCTTTTGTCTCTTTGTGTCTTGCTCGATGAATCGGACGATTACTGAGCGTTCTGATCGGTAGTTTGTTTTTTCCTTGGCTTGCAAAGCGCGCGCGACCCACATCGCCACATCCTGTGCGATAGCAGGTGTAGCGGTGAGCCCCGGTGATTCGATGCCGATGACATTAAAGAAACCTGGAACGTCTTCCGCCTCTTGAATGATGAAATCTCCGCCTGTCTCGCTCGCACGTATACCCGCAAAGCCAGTAATCAGGAAAGGCAGGGGGATTTGAGGCATGCTCATCCGTGCGGTTTCGATGACCGCGCGAATCCCGTCAGGGGTCGTGGCAGTGTCATCTTTGCGATCAACATACACCGAGTTGGGTCCGACCAGCAGATTGCCTTCGGCCGTCGGTGTGACCAACACGCCTTTGCCATGGACTCCAGGGAGTTGGAATATGGTATGTGTCACGTGTTGACCGACTTGTTTATCAAACAACAGATACTCGCCTTTGCGCGGTTTGATGTGATAATGGTGCTTGCTTACGAGATTGTTCAACTCGTCGCCATAGACCCCGGCGCAATTGATGACTTTCCGCGACTCGAACACTTGGGATCGAGTGGTCACACGGAAGCCGTCCGTTATTTTTTCGAGTCCGACGACTTGTTGGCCAAAATGGAAGATGGTGCCGTTTCTGCTTGCGACTTCCGCGCTCGCGATGGTCAGTTGAAATGGATCTACAATCCCGCCCATGGGTGCATCTAAGGCACATAGCACCTCAGGATTCAAGCGCGGCTCACGTTGTAGAATCTCCTCGCGATCGATGATTTTCAGTCCCTGAACGCCGTTTTTCTGGCCTTGGACCAGCAGTTCATTCAGGTGTGTCGCTCCAGCTTCATCAAAAGCAAGGACCAAGGATCCGTTGCGTTTAAAGGGTACATTCAGTTTTAGGCATAAAGCCTCCATCATTTGGTTTCCCAAAACATTGTACTTCGCTTTCAGCGTACCCGGCTTCGCATCATATCCGCTATGGACAATGCCAGAATTCGCCTTGGACGTTTCTTCGCAGACATCTTCATGTGTCTCGATGACCGCAATGCTCAAATCATAGCGCGATAATTCTCTCGCGATATTCGCGCCAACGACTCCGGCGCCAATAATGATTACATCAATCATGTTTCCCACCCTCTTTGTTATTCGTAATCATCTGTATTTTCAACAGAAAGTCCTTCAAGACTTCTCGATAAAGCTCTGGATTTTTTCGTGAAGCTTCCGTATGATCCGCAGCATTGGGCGCAATCAAGAGCCCCTTCGTCGTTGGGCAGACTTCATGCATCTTGATGCTGTGATCTTTGGGAATGAAACGATCGCTCTCCCCATGCATGAACAACATCGGTACTTTGGCATGCTTCACGGCTTTGATCGGAGATAATGCGTGAAAACGCACTTTGGTCTTCCAATAGAAGCAGAGATCAGCTGCCCAGATAAAGGGATACTTCGGCAAATGCCGAAGCCGATAAAGATAAGTTAGAAGCATCTTCAAGTCCGCAAATCCGCAATCGGAAATCACGAACCGAACGCGATTGTCGAATTGATGTTCCAGGATGGCGGTAGCGGCTCCCATCGATTCGCCATAGGTGCCAAGGATGATATCCGGCCCAAAACGTTCATAGAGATATGAAATCGCATCGTAGAGATCATGTTGTTCCAGATAGCCCATCGTGCACATGTCGCCTTCGCTCTCTCCGTGATAACGCTCATCATACATCAGAACATGGAAGCCGAGTTCGCGCATCATTTGGGCGTATTTGACAGCGCCGTGATGGGTGTAGGAATATCCGTGGGCGATGACCACATAGCGGTTATTGTCTACTTCCGCCGGCAAAAAATAGGCTTTCAACCGAATGGATTGATGTGTGTCAATCCAGAATGTTTCGATATCCCAAGTATCATAGATGTCCATCAAACCTGGGCTACGTACATTTTCTTTCGCTCTTGAAGCGTCCAGCGTCAATCGCTTCGGATCATACAGAGATTTGGCCGTCACGTACCCCATCACGAGAATGAAGCAGACAACGAGAATGATGGGAAGCCAAACATACCACTCCATCAGCGACCTCCTTAAGAAATGTCTCTTTTATTGTACCATATATCAGACGATTTCATACGTGAAAACGTCCTGACTTGTACTAAACTCCCTCTGCGGGAACAATCAATTTTTTGCTTTGCTTGCGGCGGATCTTTTCAATGTTGATGAGGACGATCACCGCTCCTGCGAACAGAATGATCCCTTTGAAAATATCCGAGTAATTGAGCGCCCACCATATGCCCTCTTCCTGAAACGACAGGATCAGAAACATTGCTAACGGGATGCGGATACCGTTACCGATGACCCCAATGATGGAGGGCACATACGTGCGACCAATCCCATTGAACACACCAGCCCCGATGGCTTCTGCCATCATAAATACCTGCGCCAAAGAGATGATGCGCAAATACCTCATGCCGAAGGCCTTCGTCACGGGGTCGTCAAGGAACAGACCCATCAACTCCTCGCCGAAGAAAAAAAGCATGAGTCCCACGATGAACGCATAGGGAAGGAGCACAAACGAGATGATTCCGAAGCCTTTGCGAATCCGACCGAAGGCTTTCGCGCCGAAGTTTTGCCCGACGAACACCGTTAGCGCGGCTTGGAACCCTCCGGATATCATCCACGTCAATTGCTCAATTTGCGTGCCGACGCGTTGCGCCGCCATCACATCATCGCCAAAGCGGAAGACCATCCGAGCGATATAGATGGAAATGGATGTAAAAACCATACTTTGGATTCCCGCTGGTAGTCCGATGCGCAAAATATCCTGCATCGCCTTGGGATCGAACTCAGAGACATGAAACCGGTACAGTTTCTCTTTCTGCCAGTGATGATGAAGAAAGAAGACTCCGAGCGTCAGTCCCTGTGCGATTACAGTCGCAATCGCCGCCCCTTGGACCCCGAGCCGGAAAACAAGGATCAAAATCGGATCCAAGATCATGTTGACAATCAGGCCGACGACCATGATCCGGAAATTCGTCTTCGTCTTTCCCAAACCTTCATTAATCGCAGCGAATCCGTTGGATACGAATTGGAAAACCAACAAACCGCCGACAATCGACAGATACTGCATCGCATAAATGACGACTTGAGGACTTGAAATATCGAATATCGAGAGAATCGGACGTTTGAAGATGAAGATCAACACCGAAAAAACGCTTCCCAACAGTAGTTGAAGCAACAGTCCGTTCGAGGCGTAACGGTTTAAATCACCCCATTGTTTTTCTCCCACCGCATGCGACACTTTCACACTCGTCCCGATTTTTGCAATCAGAATCAAACCAAAAGCGAACCACGTCACATATCCCGCGGTGCCAATCGCGGAAATCGCTTCTTTTTCGACAAGACCGATGTTGTCCACCCGACCAATCCAAAACATGTCGGTCAAATTATACGCCATCTGCGAAATCGTCGTCAGCAACACCGGCAAAGCCAGCAGAAACAACTTCTTGATAATAGACCCTTCTGTCAGGTCAAAAACCTTCGACACCCTATCACCTCATGTGTCATTAATTATATCACAGCACACTTGAGATTGATGAAAAAAAGGAACTTCCAAATTGGAAATTCCATTCGTATGAGACTCATGAGTTTTCTTTGCTTTCTACGAGGAATGTCGCTTCCATATCCGCAACCGACAACGCAAAAGCAAGGGGGAACATCTCGAATGCCCGGGATACATTCTGCTTGTCTTCGGTATCAGAAAAACCCATGTGATAACGGATTGCGAATGCTTCCTCTCGGCTAAGTTTGATGAATCCGGACAATATGTAGACCGACTTTTCCCCGTGACCGTAGGGGAGATCATCTTGATAGTCATAGGAAGGCACTTTGGTCCAAGTGCCCGAGGCATCTTTGACGTTCCGGAAAGACTTGCGGTACACATTAATCTTGCACACATCATGAAGCAAAGCCACGATGGCAATGGTCTCATCCGATGGTTTCAATCCATATAAATCTCTGACGCGTTCACGTGCCAAATATGCTTTCAAGGCTTCATAGACGTTGAGCGAATGGCGAAGCAGTCCGCCTTCACATGATAAATGAAAACGCGTGGATGCAGGCGCGGTCAAAAAGTCCGACTGTTCAAGCAAGAACTTCAACAGTTCCTCAGTTCCGGGGCGATGGATGGTACTTTTAAAAATGTCGAGAAACAATTCCTTGTCGCTCATAGCAGTTCACAACTCACTGCCGTCGCGACGACATCATGAGCTTTTTCATCCAAGCGAACCGACACACATACTTCCACTTGGTGCACGATCTTATACATCGCTTCATCGCTCAGATCCTTGATGATTTCACCATTTGAAAATCCGTTTTGTTCTATAGAACCATAAAACACGAACAAATCATCCTCATCATATCTCTTGGCGTGACGCGGTAGCTGTTCCTGAATCCATGAACCGAGGGAACGATCTGGCTTCACAAGTTGAAATTTGTACGGATTTTCCAAATTGAACCGCTTACGCAACTGATCTTCCAACACGGTGTTTTCAATACTCTCTTTGACTTGTTTGATTCCTTTTTTCGTCTTTTCGACGACTGACAATCCAAGATCGTGCAATCGTTTGGGTAAATCTTTCCAGTCTTGTTTCATACGGCTAACCTCCTAAAATAAACCGATGATTTTATCATCAATGACATCCATATTCTCAAATGCTCCGATTTTAGGCAACCCGGGCATAGTCATGATATCTCCGGTCAATGCGACGATGAATCCCGCACCAATCGAAGGTTTGAAATCGCGGATTGTGACCGTGAAATCCCTTGGTCTTCCCAATAACTTGGGATTGTCGGAAAGCGATAAAGGCGTTTTCGCCATACAGATAGCTAGTGTGTCCCAACCCAGTCGAGAGGCCTCTATGATAAAGGCTTGAGCCTTTTCCGAGAAAATGACATGACTCGCCCCGTATAGTTTTCGAGCAATCGTGGTCACTTTTTCCTCGATAGATGCTTCCCTCTGATACAACTGTTTTCCTTGATGATCTGGATTCCCCTCGATGATTTCCAACACCGCTTGGGCAAGGTCGACACCGCCTTTCGACCCTTTGGCAAAGACATCTGACAAAGCCATCGGAACACGGTTCTCTTGAGCCCACTTCAATATCCATTCGACCTCAGCGTCGCTATCGCTCTCGAAGTGGTTCAAGGCGACGACGAAGGGAAGATCGAAGGCGCGAATGTTCTCGATATGTTTCTCCAGATTGACGATGCCCGCTTTCAAGGCCTCGATGTTCTCATCCTTGATCATAGCTTTGCTCAAACCACCGTGCATCTTTAGCGCGCGAATACTCGCGACGAGCACAACCGCAGAAGGCATTCTTTTCAGCACCGGAGCTTTGATATGAATAAATTTCTCCATGCCCAGATCCGCTCCGAAACCCGCTTCCGTCACCACATAATCGGCCAGCTTCGTCGCAAGATCCGTGGCGATGACCGAATTGCATCCATGCGCGATATTGGCGAATGGTCCGCCATGGATGAACACCGGTGTATGTTCAAGCGTCTGCACGAGGTTCGGCTTCAAAGCATCCTTCAACAACATCGCGACCGCACCATGGACGTTGAGGTCTTTGGCAGTGATGGGTTGAGAATCGAGATTATATCCCACGACCATCCGCGCCAATCGTTGTTTGAGATCATCCATATTCTGACTCAAACACAAAACCGCCATGATCTCGGAAGCCACTGATATATCGAATCCATCCGGCCTCGGTGTCTCTTTTTTGCTTGAACGCCCCACTTCGATCATGCGAAGTGCGCGATCATTCATATCCATCGCACGTTTCCAGATAATTCGCTCCTTATCAAGCGAAAGCGCATTCCCATGGTATATGTGATTATCAATGACAGCGCTGATCAGATTGTTTGCGCTCGTGATCGCGTGGATGTCACCGGTGAAATGAAGATTGATGTCTTCCATCGGAACCACTTGGGCATATCCGCCTCCGGCCGCTCCGCCTTTGACGCCCATCACCGGACCGAGCGATGGCTCACGAAGACAAATCATCGCTTTTTTGCCCAAGCGATTGAGGGCATCTCCCAAACCAATGGTCGTTGTGGATTTTCCTTCTCCTGCCGGTGTGGGGGTGATGGCTGTGACAAGGATGACTTTTCCTGACGACTTGGGTTCATTCGAGAAAGGGAAAGGTTTGATTTTGGCCTTGTATGCACCGTAGGTCTCTAGATACCGTTGATTGATGCCCAAGGCTTTCGCGACCAAGTGGATGGGTCTCATTTTTGATGCTTGTGCAATTTCTAAATCCGTCTTCATGTGGCACCTCATTCATTATGTGAATTTCTATTACTGAAAATCATGACAAGCTTCACGCGCTACTGAGTCTCAATCGCTCATTGATTCCTGGGTCTTTCCACTTTGTTTTGTGAACGCCCAATGAACCACAATCATAAAAGCGGGGATTAAAAGAAACCAAAACGGGAAATCGATGACGCCATTCGAATTACCGATGTTGTTCGCGATGTTGAAACCGACGACACTCACGAATAACATCGATCCGCCGATGAGTTCCCGAAAAAGCGATACAATCCCTCCAATCAAGTACAACAAGGGAATAAAGACAAACATCGCGACTTCAACGTCGCTCAACAGTTGAAAGTCCTGACCGATGAACAACACCAACATGAATCCGGAAAACAGAATCGTGAAAGCTCGGATTGCCCAGCTCAGGATATTCATGATTTTTAACCAAGTTTCCGATTTCATATTCATTCCCTCACGGGTTCAGGCGTTTTATAGGTTGATTTCAAAGTCAGTAAGGTCACACTCTCCACACTTGCTGTATGGGGAAACATATCAATAGGTTGGATATATTCAAGTCGATACGACTTAAATAATAGGTTCAGGTTTTTTGCTAAGGTCGATGGATTGCAAGAGACATAGACCAGCTTCGGGATCCGTACCGCAAGAATCGCCTTGATCAACGATTCTTGAAGACCTGCCCGCGGTGGATCGACGATCAGGACATCGGGGATGATGCCCTTCTTAAACAATTCCGGGAGTCCTCTCTCGACATGGTGTTCAATGAATGTCACATTTTTGATATGGTTTTTGTGTTGATTATCGATTGCATCTTTGATCGAAGCGCTCGAGTAATCAATGCCATAGACGTGTTTTGCCGATTTCGCCAAAATAAGCGATGTGATCCCGATCCCCGAGTACGCGTCCACAACCAACTCCGTTCCAGTCAAGCGCGCAGCTTTCAGCATCTCCGAATACAGAATCCGCATTTGCCGTGAGTTGAGTTGATGGAACGCATCAGGTGAAATCCCGATATCCATGCCTTCGAAATGTTCATAAATCTGCTTCTCACCACCAAGGAAGGTGACATGATCCCCCATGACTTGGGGATTCTTCTTGCGATTGATGGAATAACTCACAGAACGAATGACGGTATTTTTAGCCAACAACTCTTTGGCAATTGTTTTCAGTCTTTCATCAAACTCTGTCACGACGAAGGTCACGCTCGCCGTATGGGTTGATGCGAGATACCGAGTCACC
Organism: Candidatus Izemoplasmatales bacterium; assembly: GCA_041652855.1. Taxonomy (GTDB): domain Bacteria; phylum Bacillota_I; class Bacilli_A; order Izemoplasmatales; family Hujiaoplasmataceae; genus JAAYZB01. The sequence goes on along the minus strand of JBAZGL010000001.1, from coordinate 3,707 downwards.
AAATTCAAAAGAATGCCTTCAGGATTGCTCGAATCGTTCGCAAGCAAATCATGCTTGCGAAACAGCGACAAAGTCTCTTTGTTGATAAGGTTGACGGCTTCATCTTGGACGATGCACGTATCCACATATACGAATTGGTTGCTGCCGGGGGCATACAAACCCAAAGCGAGTCCAAAATTTGTGTTCTTCAAAGGCATTTGGGCTTTGTTGCGATAACGATAGGTATCATCCATGCCGATGGTTCGCATCACGTCGATTTCCTGACGATTGAGTTCGGTATATCGCGACAATGCCTGATGAATGATGCTTTGTTTGATCTTGAGCTGCTCGCGATAATGAATGTGCTGCATTTGACAGCCACCGCACCGGTCATAGAACTTGCACAACGGAACGACTCTGCGGGTAGACTCGCGAATGATCTCGATGATTTTCGCCATCGCATAGGTCTGATGCAACTCCACAACCTCGCACAATACGGTTTCCTTTAAGATGGCACCATGAACAAAAACAGTGAGTTTATTGAAGTATCCAATTCCTTCTCCGTTAATACCTTGTTTGCGAATATCCAGCGTGATACGACTGCCGACGCTGAGGTTTTCCATGGCCCAACCCCCTTTCACTGATGACGATATCATCGCATTCGGGTTCTATTCATATCATACCATAAAGCAACAGAATGATAAAGAGGTCTAGACATCAGAAATCCGAATGACATGTTTCGTCTCGTCACACACTGGATCCGGATGATAAAAAACATCGCCATGGAAGGGCGATGTCTCAGGATTTTTTCGGATCAACTATCGCCATTCGGCGAATAGGTCGGCACAATCTCTTTGATTAATTTCTTGATTTCTTTATTTTTCAGTTTCTCAAAGGATGAAAACACCATCTGCAATTCTTCTTCAATCGCTTTGTGGTCTTCGCAGGTGTCGATGAATATCTTTTTGTTCGGCGTCTTAATGTTGTTTTTATTGATGTCGAGCAGAAGCTCTTCAAACAATTTCTCGCCCGGACGCAAACCTGTGATTTGTATGTCGATGTCGATGTAGGGTCTCAACCCTGTCAGCATGATCATCTTTTCCGCAAGATCGATAATCCGAACGGGCTCTCCCATATCGAGGATGAATATCTCTCCCCCTTTGGCAAAGGTCGCGGATTGGAGAATCAGACCGACAGCTTCCGGAATAGTCATGAAATAACGGATGATATTGCGATCCGTCACGGTCAACGGACCCCCACGTTCGATTTGCTTTTTGAATAAGGGCACCACGGATCCGTTGCTGCCCAAAACATTGCCAAAGCGAACCGCGGAGTATTTTGTCTTAGATATCTGTGAGAAATGCTGCATGATCATTTCGGCAAACCGTTTTGTGGCACCCATGACATTCGTGGGTCGGCCGGCTTTGTCGCTTGATACAAGCACCATTTGTTCGACTTTGAATTGAGATGCCAATTTGCATATGTTATAGGTGCCAAGAATGTTGGTTCTGATCGCTTCAACTGAGGAATCTTCCATCAAAGGCACGTGTTTATACGCGGCCGCATGAAAAAGAATCTGCGGTTTGAAACTGGAGAATATGCTCTCCATTCGCTCATAATTGTATACCGATGCAATCAACACTTTTCGATTGACAGGTTGGATGCCGGGTTGCGAGAATTTGAAATTCAACTCCATTTGCAAATCATAGACACCATTCTCATAAATATCGACCATCAACACTTCCTGAGGCCGGTAATCCACGATCTGGCGCACGAGTTCTGAACCAATCGATCCTCCTGCCCCTGTCACAAGAACCCGTTTACCACTGATGAACTGATGAATGCTATCGTCATCGAGTTCGATGACATCCCGCGATAAGAGGTCTTCGACATTCACCTCAAGCAATGATTTTGGCACATCTTTTTTGAGTTCCTTGAACTTGGGAATCCGTTTGATCTTGACTGGGCGTTCAGCGATGATTTGGATGATCTCTTGAAACCTCATCGAATCGATATCTGCAATCGTGATGATGACTTCCTCAATATCGAAATCATCAATGAATTTGGGAATCGACAATATCGGGCCATATATCTTATACCCCGACATGATGCGTCCGATTTTGTCTGGATCATCGTCAACGAAAGCAATGGGAATGTTCATCAATTGGGGGTTAGAACGAATTTCATTGAGTACGAGTTTCCCCCCTGCGCCTGCACCGACCAACAAAGTCCGCTTACCGCCGATCTTAATTCGTTTGATGAAAAAGATGCTCAAGAATCGCTTGAGCAAACGCGGAAAGGAAAGGATGATGGCTTCGATCACGGTCGTGAATACATAATAGATCATCGGGATAAAAACGATTTCGTCAAATATCAAGAAAAAAACCATGGCTATACCATTGGTTAAAGTGACACCCAAGAAGATCCGAATGATTTCATCAATACCGACATTTTCCAATATCAGTTTATAAAATTTGAAGATGAAGTAGACAATGATTTTGAATACGATGAAAAAGGGCAATACAACTAATGCCATCCGAAAAGAAAAACCTGGTACTCCGGTGTATTTCAGTGAGGCAAAAGCGAGAAGGTATGTGATAAGAATTCCGATGGCGTCGACAAAGATAAATTGGTAGACTCGGATTTTTTTCATGTACTCGCCAAAAGAAGTTGTGATCCGATCGCTCATAAAACTCCCCCATGACCCCTAAATGATAACAAGATTTTATCACATCATTTGAGATAATACAAGGTTAAGACATAAGATAATGTCCTGTATTTCTATTTTGATCTGACACAAGGAAATCGGGGAAAACAGGTTATTTTGGGACTATTGTTTTAATATCAAAATAAAACTCTACGCCCCCTGAAACGTTCCGAACACCATATGCATGTCCCAAGTTGCTCAAGGTCGTTTTGGCAATGCTGAGTCCAAGTCCTTGTCCTCCATAACTTCGCGTGCGCGCTTTATCGACCTTATAGAAGCTCTCCCAAATACGCTCGAATTCCGCCTCAGGTAGCGAAATGCCACTATTATAGACGACCACGCGAATATCCGTGTCGGACAATCGTTCCACATAAACTTTCACTTTGCGATTTTCATCGACATGATGCAATGCGTTTGCGATGAAATTAGTGAGAACTGTCTGTAATTGGTCATAATCCGACTCTACCTCTAAATCCAAAAGACTCGTCTCGAGGTGTATTTTGTTCTCATCAAACACAATGGAAAACAATCGCAAAGTCTCTTCAATCAAATCCACTATGGAAAAAATCGATAACTGAGATTCGGTGAATCCGCCTTCAAGTTGTGAAATTTTCAATAAACCCATCACCAATTTGTTCATCTTGTTCGTTTCGTCTAGGATGATATTGACATATTCTTCGGTCGTGGCTTGATCGAGTCCAGACAATTTCAGTGCTTCACTATATCCCATGATCAATGATAAGGGCGTTTTCAATTCGTGGGACGCATTCGCAATAAACTCTTTCCGCATGGCATCGATCTTATCTTTCAGCTCGATGTCTTGGGACAATTGCTCATTTGCTCGCTTCAACTCATTGATGGCATCTTCAAGCTGATGGCTCATCATATTGATACTGTTTCCGAGATCTCCAATCTCATCTTTCGCATTGATGTTGACGCGTTCATCGAAACGCAAGTTGGCAATATTCTGTGCGACCTTATTGATTTCTAAAATCGGATTCGTGAATTTGTAACTGATCAG